>CAMHIV010000092.1 GCA_946185185.1 uncultured Treponema sp.
TTCGTATCATTCATACTTATTCCCCCCGTTTAAAAAGTTTCGATTTTACGAAATCCACAATTTTTTGAAGTAGGATTGAAAAACAAATCCCGAAAACTACATAAACAAGCGGAAATCCCCGCCCGCGAGGAAGGAAAATATATTCTACATGAGCCTTATATTGTTCAACATCAAATTTTGCAGAAACATTTGCAACGGTGAGCAGTACATAAAAAGCTGAGTTCAATACAAAAAATCCTAATTCATGGTTTGTCATTATAGAAAAAGTATTATCAGCAACTAGATTCAACGGCTTTGATTTACCGATTACAGGAGCAAGAATTTTTGAAACTCGCAGCCAGAATGCAATACCAACGATTCCCATAAAATATGTAAGCACAGGATTATCAAAATGAAACATTCCAATGATAGAATAAACTGGTGAACTTCCCTTTAGCAAAATATAGAAGAGCTCAATCAGAACAATTATCGTAAAATACCAGAATCCGGAAAGAGTATCTTTCTTTTCTAGATATCGCTTATAAAAAATGCCAAGAGTATAAAATGGCATAAAATACATCATCTGGTAGATGTGGAGAATAAAACCTGTATTTTCCTCTGGTCCGGCAAGAATTATAGCGATAAAACCAATCAGGAAACTTACACCCAAGAAGATAAGCTCTTTTGTTAAGCCCTGGAATTTTTTAAATAAACAACGAACAAGGACGTTTATAACCTGAGTATAAAACAACGGCACTACAAACCAGGAAGGAACATTAAACGCAAATGGAGGATTACCTGTAAAAGACTGGTAAACAAATTTTTGCCAGGTTACAGGAGTTCCGATTGTATATCCGAATTTTGAAAGAACAAAAACTACAAGCCCATAAAAAACATTCCAGAGTAAAAATGGAATCAAAAGGTGCTGTGTTTTGCGCCAAATGTATGCACCGGGTTTATCTTCGCTTTTTTCGCTGTAAAAATATCCGCTGGCAAAAGCAAAAAGCGCCATGTGAAAGCCCGCTACATGCAAAAGCTCATTCCAGAACAAAAAATCATCCGCTCTGGCATGTCCGGCAACGACCATAAAAATGCCGATTGCATACAGAACTTTGAACTGATAATTTATTTCTTTTTTTGGTTTAGTAGTCTCCATTCTTTTAACCTCTATCTTTATCGACCGGAAATAAGACCAAAGAATTTCGGGAAGAATTTTTTAAGCAGAATTCCTAGAACAGTTCCCACTGCAATAATCGTAAAAGTTACTCCAAAATATTCAAAAAGACAGAAGAAGCCGTTTTTCATCGGGAAAAGTTTAAGCCAGGTTGTTCGGATAATTGCACGCAGAATCTTGATGTGAACCGCATAAAGGAAGAACGAATATTTTGCAAGATAAGCAAGCCAATTATAAAGGCGTTCATTTTTAATGAGCACTTCAGAGAATTTTGCAAGCATCAAAGAATCGGCTAATGCCATAAGCATTACTGTAGAGAATACAGAATAATTCAATTTCCAGACCAAAAGCCAAAGCCCAAGGAAAACTGGAATTATTTCATACCATTTTACCTTCTTTAATAATTCGAACAAATCTTTACCAGATTTTGCCCAAACCATTCCCGCACAGAAATAGAAAAGACTTTCGGTTGTTACAAAATAAGTTTTTACGCCAATGAATTCAATGTAAAGCAAGGCAAAAACAAAAAGGTACTTTAATTTGTCATACAGATAATTCAAAACCGGCGAAAGAATAACAAGAATAATAAGGTCTCTCATGAACCAGAAATGACTCAAATACAACAGTCCATCATCAAGATAGCCGAAAAAGTTTTTAAACCAGTCGCGGGCGTTCCAGGTTAAAAAATCATAATTTCCTACACCCTGTAAAACCCCGATATGAACTACATCGCCCAAAAATTTACAAAGCGCAAAAAACAACATATTAAGCAATGGCCAGAGAACAAAAGGCAAAAGCAGACTGTGAGCCTTTTTCTTTAGCATTACCAGGTATGAATCATTCTTATAAAAGAGAAGAAAAGCCGACATTGCAAAGAAAAGCGGAACAGCTCCACGCGAAATTCCATCAGAAATTAAAAGCTGAACCCATTTTCCAAATACACTCTGATTAAAAACAAGATCAGAGCTAACAGTAAGCGCAGTATAATTATTATGTCCAAAGACAACCAGTGCCATCAAAACATAGCGCAGAGCATTGATTTTTTTTGAAGATTCTTCAGTAAGCAGTGGCTTCTGCACTACTTCAGTCTGTACAAGCTGTTCTTCCATATTTTACCTTCCATTAAGCAAATAGAATATTTTTGGTGAGATTTTTTTCAAAGCAATACCGATTACAGTTCCCACGATACAAACCATCGGTGCAATCACAAAGTATTCCAGAAAATCCGTAAAATAATTCTGCGGAACAAGTTTAAACCATGCCGAAGTAAAAAGCATCAGAATGTAAGCACCATGGACTGCATACAAAAAGAATGAATACCCGGAAAGATATTTAAAGGCTGCAAAAGTTTTTTCCGAACTTTCGGCAATTATTTTAGAAATTTTTAACAAAATGACACATGATAGCAGAACTACATAGCCAGGCGCTTTGAATCGAATGAAAATTCCTAGTAATACAGGCACAAATACTAGCAGCTGCTTCCAGGAAATTTTATCTGCAAAAGCAAAAAAATCAAAGTCATATTCTGCAAAATAGATTCCCAGTGAATAGAAAACAAGTGCATTTGTGCAGACAATTACAGGGCGCACATTCATAAAAAATAACGCCATTAAGAAAATAAAAAACGGAACCGGACTAAGGCGAATGATTTTTTTAATTACCGGCGAAAGAATATCCATTATCAAAAGATCGCGGATAAAGTAAAGCGGCAAAATAAACGGCTCACACAAATCACCACAATTATAAGACGGGAAATAATACCCAAAAAAGGCACAGAACCAGTCGCGCAGGTTCCATTCGTTTACAAAAGGAATTTCATGGCTAACCTTATCAGGAAATACCAGAATCAGCGCCGCTTTTATAACAATGCGTCCCACTATTACAATGAACGGCCAAAGAATAAGCGGCAAAAACAAAGACTTAAACTTTTTCTTTAGCATTACCAGATAAGGATAATTTTTCTTAGCCGAAAGATAGGAAGAAAAAATATAAAAAAGCGGTACAGGCGCTACTGTAATCACATATTGAAAAATAAACTGCGGTAAATGCCCCAGAAAAACAGGATTCGAAAAAGAAAGCCCACCCTGCGAAAGCACAAAAAGCAATGTTTTGTTGTTATGAAACATTACTACCAGACAGGCCAGCAAAAATCGCAGAGAAGTTATTCTTTTTGAAACAGTTTCTGAAATTACCGACAAGCCGGCGTTTTCAATATTGCTATTTTCCATAAGCGCCTATTTATTTGCAAGGAAATCTAAAAGGTCAAAATCTTTTTCCCAGTTGAAATCCAGAGAATAAACACTTCCACCTTTTGGATCTGATTCCTTATTGTAATTTGAAACGTATTTCAGAATTGTTTTTGCTGTATTTGCAGCAACTTCATTTTCTTCAATAAAGAATTTATCGCCCTGATCGCTGAAACAAATTCGCATAAAATTGCGGTACAAAACAATCTGAATTGTAATCTGACCAACGTCAACATAAGCATTCAAAATGCGTTCTTTGAGAAGGGCTTCAACGGCTTCTGTAATTTCTTCTACGCGCTTTGGAGCAAACTGCATTTCCTTGGAGAAAGTGCCGACCAGCCCAAGAACAGGAGTAATTGCAAGTACATCATTATTAACGATTGTCGTATTAACCTGAAGACCCTTTTCAAGTTTTCGTTCAAGACGAAGCCGTTTAAGACGCATAAGCATCATTGTTTTGAGCTTTCGCGCATCAAGCTTGCCGTTACCCAAAAGCGGGAATTCATCAAATACAAAGAAGTGCGAAGGTATTTTGAATTTTGAAATCTGTGTCTTAAGATAGCTGACCATGTCCTCTTCATCAAAGGTCTTTCCATCGTACAAAACAACACAAGCTTCGATACTTTCGCTGGTAACAGGATGAGGAGCACCCATTACTTTTACTTCTTTTATGTAATCTTTTTCGATGATTTTTCGTTCAATTTCCGCAGGCGAAATGTTTTCACCACTCTTAATGATGATATCTTTGATTCGGCCTGTAAGGTGCAGAAAGTTATCTTCGTCTACACAGCCTAAATCTCCAGTGTGGAGCCAGCCATCTTTGTCAAAAGGCTGTTTTTCCGGCGGAAGCTTGTAATAACCGTTCATTACGGCAAAGCCTTTTACAACGACCTCACCTACTTCACCAGTTTTTACAAAGCCTTTCTTTTCATCCCAAATGCGGATATCGAGCCCTTCCATAAGAGTACCAACAGAAATAGCACGCTTTTCAATTGGATCTGTAGGACTTGAATTTGAAAGAGCCGGAGAAGTTTCTGTCTGGCCATAACCGTTAAGGAATACGGCATGGGCGAACTTTTCTTCCAGGCGCATAAAGAATGCAGGAGTTGAAACACTTCCACCAATCAAACAAATTCTTACATAAGGAATAACCTTGATATCGAATTCCGGGTGTTCAACAAGAGCTGCATAAACAGCACCTACACCCGAAAGATCTGTAGGTTTATAAGTGCTTACAACTTTTACAATTTCTTCAGGTTTAATAAGTTCGTGCAGATACACAGTTAATCCGTCATGAATATACAAACTTACAACCATAAGCCCAAAACTGTGGAACATTGGAAGTGTGTTACATATTGATTCACCGCGAGCTTCTGCATATTTTGCACCGTAACTAATACCGTCATTTATAATTCCGTACTGAGACAAAAGAACGGATTTTGGCATAGCTGTTGTTCCGGTTGTAAAAATAATAACAGCATCCCGGCGAGGATCATCATTCTGTGTAATAGCAGCAACTTTGCCGATATCTGCGTCTTCATTTATAAATGACTTAAAATCAACAGAACCATCGTCATAGCAGAATGTTTTTTCTTCGCTCAATTTTGAAAGTTCGGCAAGACGTTTTGCTGCATCGGCATCTTTTGTAAGTTCACGATTCCGACCGTAGAAAACCATCTTTGAATCAGTAAATTCAACAAGCTCTGCAAGGTCCTTTACCGGAAGACTGTAATTCAAAAGAACTGCAACAGCTCCCGCCTTAATGATAGAAACATATGTTAAAAACCAGTTGGCACTGTTAAAGCCCCACAAAGCTACATGGTCGCCCTTCTGGATTCCCTTTTGAATAATTTTTGAAGCATAAACATCAGTTATGCGGTCCAATTCTTTATATGTATAGGAGTCTGAGCCGCTGCACAAAGCAAGCTTGTCAGGATTTTTTTTAGCATTTTCAGAAATTAATTTTGCATAGGTTGTTTCTTCAATAACCATATTTTCTCCATAAGCTGCCAGATTTTTTAGAACTGAAAATAAACGAATTCAGTTTTTCCCGTTACCGAAAGGAACAGGATTGCAAAAACTAGAGCATAGTAACACAACCATCTGATTACAGCAGGCTGTCTTTTAATTATATCATAACCGCGTTCTTTTCGCGTTATAAAATCAACAAGAAGAAGTAAAAATACAAGCAGCATGGCGCCGGCAAAATGTTTAATTCCGTAGCCACTCATACTTTCATCGAGAACAAAAACTGAACGGAAAGCTTCGATAAAACCATGAGCCCCAGCAGTGAAAATTGAAACGATTTCGCTTGGAATCAAAAGAAGCTTCTGTAATGCAACGGCATAATCCGACATATTATTTGCGCGGAAAACGATTGCCGCAAAAATAAAGAGCATGAATGTAATTGCAATTTTTACAAACTGCCACGGGCGTTTAATTCTAAGCCCACCCTTTACACTATTGTCATAAGAACCAAGTTTGCAAAGAACCAGGATTTTTCTTCGGATTGGAGTTGTAAGGAGACCAATGCTCTGATATACGCCGTGCATCAAGCCCCACACAACATAGTGCCAGGCAGCCCCATGCCAGAAGCCGCTGACTCCCATTACAACCATAAAATTAAAACAATGTCTGGCAGTGCTTACGCGGCTACCACCAAGCGGGAAATAAAGATAATCCTTGAACCATGAAGAAAGGCTTATATGCCAGCGCTGCCAGACTTCGCCGATAGATTTTGCAAAGAATGGTCTGCGGAAGTTGCGCATAAGATTAAAACCAAGAATCCGGGCAACACCAATTGCAATATCCGAATATCCCGAAAAATCGCAGAGAACCTGAAATGAAAAGAAAAAAGCTCCAACGATAATTGAAGTACCGGTTGCAATTTCAAGATTGTTATAGATTCCGTTTACATAGACTGCAAGGCGGTCTGCAACAACAACCTTTTCAAAAAATCCCCAGGCAGCAAGCTTCAATCCACTGGTAATTCTGTCGTAATCAAATTTTGAATCAACCTTGAACTGTGGCAAAAGATTTTCTGTGCGTTCAATCGGACCTGCTACAAGCTGCGGGAAAAAAGTAACAAACAGTGCGTAGGTAATAAAATTCCGTTCAGCTTTTACTTTTCCCTTATAAACATCAATTGAATAACCCAAAGCCTGGAAAGTATAAAAGGAAATTCCAACAGGCAAAAGCACGTTCAATTCAGGAACTCTTGCCGAAGAATCGGATTTTGAAAGGAACCAGTTTATTGTGTCCCCTGCAAAGTTGAAATACTTGAAGAAGAAAAGAATCAAAAGGTTTGAAACAAGCGAAACGGTCAGAATCAAAGGCTTTTGCTTTTCGTGCCCTTCCATCAGAATGCCGCTTGAATATGTAATTACTACACTGATTAAAATAAGGCAAAGATAAGCCGGTTCCCAGCACGCGTAAAAAAACAGACTGAATGCAAGAAGAACAAGTTGTGTTACACTATTCTTTTTGATTACATACGAGCAGAAAAAATAGCACAAAAAGACAATCGGGAAGAAAATTAAAAATTGAACTGAATTAAACGCCATACTTTTTCCTACTCTATTTTAGAATCTTCTGTTTTTTTACTTTTGAAATTATGTCCGCAGTAAATGCTTTTGCACCTTTGTCTGACATGTGGGAAATATCTTTGAAATATTCATAATTGTGGCAAAAATCCTGCGAACGGGAATAATCATACCAGAGACAGTTCATTCCATTGCGGTGAACTTCCATAAGCACACGGTTGCGGTAGATTTCATAATTTTCAAAAAAACCGGTTTCCGAATAATAAAGACTGGTCAAATCAGGAACAGGACAGGTTACAACCACAGGATAAACCTTATGCTCGTTACAAAGCTTTATGATTTTCATAAGATAGCCATAGTTGTAATCAAAACCTTCCTGACCGCAATCCGGAAACATTGTTTCAAAAGAATGAAGTACCAGCTCCTTTGTAATCGAAGCTACAAATTCTTCATCAGTGCGTTCTGCTGCAGGCGCTGATTTTTTTGGAAAATAATGATTAAAAACAGTTTTAAACGGATGAGCCTCACAAACTACAGGAAAATATTTCTGCTTCAGCGCATCAAAGAAATTGTAGTTTTCAATATTCTTTGGCTTTAAAAAATGGTAATAGCGCTTTTTTATTTTTTCATACTGAAAATCAGGCTGAATTCCGTTTACTTCACCAAAAGAAACAGGAATAAAAAGCACAGAATTTTCTGCCATATGATTTATATATTGATTGATTACATGATAATCGTAGTTAGTTGCCTGCATTGAAAGGTTAAAATTGAATGTCTTGTATTCTGGAAATTCTGAATAATCAAAGTTATAACCGTGGCTGGAACCTGTATTTGCAACCTGGATTCCATACGGAACTTTGCGGAACTTTGTCATAGCATTATCCGTAAAGTTAAATTCAACATGCGAATAAATCAGATTAAAAATTTCAAAGGGAAGAAGCAAACATACAAAAAGCTTAACGCACAAAACTAAAACTTCTTTTTTCATAATCATTTAATTAAACAATTTTTCGCAATAAACTTCAATATATATGTTCCCACAACTAAAAAATAGATTTATAGTTTAATGTATACACCATCGGCCAGGAGACTATAAATGCCGTTAGAAAAAAGAAATTCCAATTTTGAACTTTTAAGAATACTTACGATGTTTTGTGTTGTTGCAAATCATTCCTGTGCATTTGCTTTTAACACACCCGGATTTTTAGGACAATTCTACTGCATGTACTACGCATTTGGTCTTGCGGGCTTGAACTCATTTTTTATGATGA
>CAMHIV010000093.1 GCA_946185185.1 uncultured Treponema sp.
TTCTTCGGCAAATAAATCGGATGCCCTGGAAGATTGTAAGCTTCCGACAGTAATGGACATTTTGACAACTCATACTGAAGAAACCTTCCTTCCTACTGTCGACAATCTGTTTATGCTGGAAGGAATCGAACTTCCTGAACAAGCTTTTGAAATCATTAATGAGGCTCCTGCCGAAGTACTTTCAGCAGATCTTCCTGAAGTCATTAGTGAGGAACTTACAGAAGATAATGATGTAGCAGAACTGAATGATTCTGAAGATTCTTGTGAACTTCCTACAGTTGATTCGCTTATAAAGGATTCTTCTGTATTCCCAACTGTTGATACTTTAATTCAGGATTTTCAACCGTCTTTAGTTTCTATGGGAGAAACAGTAATTCCTTCTGTAGATTGCGTTTTTGATAAGATTAAAGCAAAACGACGCAGACCTTCATTGCTTGCAAAAATAGAGGAACTCTATGGCTAATAAAAAAGAAGCTAAATTTTTCTGTGAAAATTGCGGTTCTGAAGTTCCTGAAAATGCAAAGCTCTGCACAAAGTGTGGAAAATTCTTTATCAGTGTGCGATGTCCTTCCTGCGGTTATACAGGAACTTCAAGGGTATTTAAGCAGGGGTGTCCTCAGTGTGGTTATGCAATGGGAAAAGGAAAAACTGCCGCTTTTAATACAGCAGACAAGGCTAA
Organism: uncultured Treponema sp.; assembly: GCA_946185185.1. Classification (GTDB taxonomy): domain Bacteria; phylum Spirochaetota; class Spirochaetia; order Treponematales; family Treponemataceae; genus Treponema_D. The sequence continues at coordinate 680 of CAMHIV010000093.1, forward strand.
AGCTTTGAATATGATGTTTTTAGAAGCAAGCAAATCTATCGGAAAAGGAAAATCCGTAAAACAAAGTGAATCTCTTCCAATCTGGATTTATGCATTTACATTTGCTCTGCTCTGCGTTGTTGTTTTTGGAATCTACAGTTGTATGAAGGTTTGCTAAAACCTAAAAATCTAGGGTAAGATTGTCTTTGTTCATCTTTTCCATGATTGCAGCATCAAGATTAAAACTGAATGAAAGTTCCAGGTTTTCAATTTCTGAAAATTCTAATCCGTTTGTTGAATATTGAATTTTAGCCTTTGAAAGAAAATCCACTACAGATAAATAAGCGTTGTCAATTTCCTGTTTTTCTGAAATTGAACCGTTAAAGTCGGATAGTTTTTGACGGAGACATTCTTTTATTACAGCTAAATCCTTAAAAGTCATTAATCTATTCTATCTTAATATCTTGTTTTGTAGAAGTAATCCGATGCGATACAGAAATTCCATCGCCTTCGTCATAAAAATCAGTTTGGAATTCCTGATTATTCTTTAAGAAATCAATAAATTTTCGGATTTTTTTTACCAGCTTTTTTGTGCTGTAGTTATGCGTCAAAGAAAGATCCTGAACCATTCCGTGGAAGTAAATATTATCTGCAATGATTACTCCGTCGCTGGAAAGATTATTTTTATACTTTTCAAAAAACTTGATGTATTGTGCTTTTGCGGCATCAATAAAAATAAGGTCGAATTCACCGCTTAATTCTAGGGTAAGTGCATCCCCAAGGTATAATGTGATTCTTTCAGAAAGTTCCATGTCGGAAACATTACGAACGGCTTCCTGGTATCTTTCAATGTCATTTTCGATTGATGAAACAAAAATGTCATCGGAAAGTTGTGCAAAATTTATGGCTGAATATCCTACTGCGGTTCCAATTTCTAATATTCGTTTTATATTGTGATTTTTAATGTAAGAACAGATAAATGTTAATCCAGAATCTTTTAGAATTGGAACGGCAAATTTTCTGGCACTTTTTTTAATATCGATTATTTGATTCATGTTTAGATAAAAAAACTAGGGCTCCGAACAACAACGTTATCCAGAGCCCCAGTCGTCCGGTTTTCACGGACATCGGAGAGAGTTTATCAGCTTATTTACAAGCTGACTATATAATAACATAATAAAAAAAAAATGCAATACCTTTTTGAAAAAATATTGCATTTTTTTTATAAATTTTTAGATAAGTACTAGAACCTTATCCGGACAAGCGCTTACACATTCACCGCATGAAACGCACTGGTTGTAATCAATCTGTGGTATACCGGAAGAAATATCGATACAGCCGAGTGGACATTTTTTTGCACAAATTCCACACTTGAAGCAGCCCACAGAACAGTCTTTTTTGATCTGTGGTTTATTATCGCTGTGATTCGAACATCTTGCAATTGCACCTTTTGTATCTGCATTAATAAGCTTGAAAAGGTGTTTCGGACAGGATTTTACGCACTTTCCACAGCCGACACATTTTTCTGTATCAACAACAGGAATGCCATCGCTTCCCATGGTGATTGCCCCAAATGGACAGTTTTCTGCACAGTCACCGAAACCAATACATCCGAAGGCGCATTTTTTTGTACCGTTCATAGTAAGCTGGGCTGCTGCACAAGTCATTACGCCTTCATAATCACCCTTTGAAGCTGCACAATCTTTTGTTCCATGACAGGCAATAAAAGCAATCTTTTTTTCTGCACCGCCTGCACTGACGCCCATAATTTCAGAAACTTTTGCGGCACAGGCTGCTCCACCGGCAACACATCCATTTGCAGGAGCTTCACCCTTTACAACAGCTTCTGCAAAAGCATCACAACCAGCATAACCACAGCCACCACAGTTTGCACCACTCAAGGCATCTCTAACTTCCTGAACTTTTGGATTAACCTGAACTGCAAAAATTTTTTTGAAAAGTCCTAATAGAACTCCCAGAATAAAACCAACCGCAATTGCAGTAAATAGTGTGTATAGAATCAAATTCATATTAGTCCCCTATTTTATCAATCCTTTGAAGCCAAGGAATGCAAGACTCAAAAGGCCTGCTGCAACATAAAGAATTGGTGTTCCCTGAAAACTTTTTGGCATGATAGCAGTCTTTGCTCTTTCACGAACGCCTGCCATTACAACCATGCTCAAAAGGAAACCTGTTGCAGAACCCATTGCATAAACAAGACTTTCTGCATAGTTGTAGTTTTTGCTGATACAATTGATTGTAACACCTAAAACTGCACAGTTTGTTGTAATCAGTGCAAGATATACACCCATTGATTTATACAATGCAGGAATTGATTTTTTCAAGAAAAATTCAACCATCTGAACAAGAGATGCAATTATAAGGATGAAAAACAAAGTCTGTAAAAATTCCAGATGAAGTGGGAGCATTACCAGCTTGTAAAGAGGCCATGTAACTGCTGTTGCAAGAATAATTACAAAACTGGTTGCTATACCCATTCCGCTTGCTTTTGAAGTATCACTTGTCATTCCGACAAAAGGACAGATTGCAAGATACTGAATGAAAACTACGTTATCAACGATAGCTGCTTTTAAGAATAATTTGAGTAAATCAATCATTTTTCTTCCCCTTTGCAAGCAGTTTTTGAGCTGCAGACAGCATTACAAGATGCGCAGTCATGAACAGCTGGTTCTTCAATCTTCTTGCCTTTTTTAGCTGCTGACTTATATTTTATAAATTGAACGATAGCAGCTAAAAGTCCGAATACCATAAATCCGCCTGGAGCACTGTTAAAAATTCCTAATCTATAGTTTTCTGGAATTACGGTTACCATGAGAGGTGTTCCTGCCATAAGTGTTCCGCCACCAAGAAGTTCACGGAACAAAGAGATAAGAACAAGGACGAAGGTGTAGCCTAACCCCATTCCAAGTGCATCAAGAATTGAGTTTCCTGTATTATTTTTTGAAGCAAATGCCTCTACTCGTCCCATGATGATACAGTTTACTACGATAAGCGGGAGGAAAACTCCAAGTGCATCGTAAAGGCTTTCTACATAGGCCTGCAAAACAAGCTGAACAATAGTTGTAAAGGCAGCGATGATAATGATGAATACCGGAAGGCGAATTGCCGAAGGAATCATCTTTCTGAAAAGACTGATTACGATTTCACTCATAAGAAGTACGAAAAGCATACCCATACCCATTCCAAGGCCATTAAAAATGCTTGTTGTTACACCTAATGAAGAGCACAAGCCGATATTCAAAACAAGCAGAGGATTTTCTTTTATAAATCCATTTGTAAATATGCTAAGTTGCTTATTCATTCTTTCCTCCAATGTATCCGGAAAGTGTTTTTGTTCCTAAAGTCATAAGATCTGCAATTCCGTTTGAAGTAATTGTTGCTCCGGAAATAGCATCGAATGTTTTTCCTGCAACAAAACCGTCATTTGCATTTTTACCTTCGAACTGTCCGTAAAAGGTTTTTCCGTTTGGAAGTTTGAAGGTAGAATCGTTTGCTTTTAAGCCAAAGCCTGGTGAATCAGTCAGCTTTAAGAACTGTAATCCGCGGATAGTTCCGTCTTTTTCCATACCTACGAGAATTGTTCCTGTGTCGTAAGTTGGTCCTGAAACCTGAGCTGCGCCACCTGCGATATTCTTGTCAGCATCATAAGCGATAATAAGATTTTCAATTTTTGAAGTTCCTGCTGATTTTGGCTCGTAATCAGAAACACTTTCAAATTCAAAGCCCTCTTCTGGGAAAAAGGCTTTCATTGCGTTGTCAACTTTTGTTTTTTGGTTGTCTGCAATTTTTGGAGATGTAAAATTATTTACAACTGCAAGAACTGTACAGGAAACCAATGCATAAAGAGCAAGGGAAAGTCCAAGTTTAATCATATCGTTCATTTTTGCTCTCCTTCTGAAAGTCCAAATTCTGCATTGATTTTATTTACATCTGCACGCATATTTCCCTTTTTGCCGTAACCATACATTCTTGTTGTAAGGTTGTTCAAATGAGGTGCAATTGCATTCATAATAAGAATACTGAACATTACGCCTTCCGGATAACCGCCGAATTTGCGGATAAGAAAAGTAATAAGACCACAACCAAAACCGAATACAAGGCGGCCAGGTCGTGTTACCGGAGTTGTGGCGTAATCTGTAACCATGAAGGTTGCACCGAACAAAAGTCCACCGGAAAGAAGAGCGATGAGAACATCATAAGCGGCTGCATTTATTCCCTTTCCAAGTCCGGAAAAGAATGTTCCTAGTGCAACTGTAATAATCATTGCAACCGGTGCGCGCCAATCAATAATCTTTGTTACAAGAAGGAAGAGGAATGAAATCAAAATTAAAAGAATTGAAGTTTCTCCGATACAACCCGCTCTGTTTCCAAGGAAATAGTTCACAAAGTTGAAGGCGTCTGTATTTCCGTGTTTTACACTGCTAAGCAAAGTTGCTGAAGTTACTGCATCAAAGTTCGAAACTGCTTCATTTGTTTTTGCAAGAACAGGATCAAACCAGCGTGCACCAAGCACTGCAGGAAAACTTATTACAAGAACTGCACGTCCTGTCAGAGCCGGATTGAATACATTGCTTCCGATTCCGCCGAAAAGTCCTTTTGCAATAATTACAGCAACTGCATCACCCAAAAGAACAATCCATAATGGAACAGTTGAAGGCAGTACCAATGCTAAAAGCACACCTGTGACTGCCGCCGAAAGGTTTTTAATAACAATTTTCTGACCTGTAATTTTCTGAAAAAGAGCTTCAAAACCAACTGCACCACAAACAGAAACAAGAACTGTAAGCAAAGCTGATGGACCGAATACAACTGTTCCTGCAATTACCTGTGGAAGAAGAGAAATAAGAACCGCAAGCATGATTTTTTGAGTAGAACTTCCGAAAGTAAAATGCGGACTTGATGAAATATGAAATCTATTTTCTGCCATTTTCTTTGTATGTCTCCTTAATTGTTTTTAGCTGCCTGAGCTTTTGCAGCTTCTGCTTTTGCCCGTTCTTCTGCCATTTTTGCACGCACGATACCTTTTCCAAGTCTTATGCGCTGAACAAGGCGAATGTTTGCAGGACAAACAAATGCACAGCATCCGCATTCAATACAATCCATTAAGCCGAACTTTTTAGCTTTTTCAACATTTCCGGCTTTGAGTTCTCTTACAATCAGAACCGGTGAAAGCTGCATTGCGCAGGTTGAAGCACATTTTCCGCAGGAAATACACTGATCTTCCTGTGTGAGGAATGTTTCTTTTTCTGTAAGAAATGTAACACCACTGGTTCCTTTTGCAACAGGGAAATTATATGAGCTCATTGCAAAGCCCATCATTGGACCGCCGGAAATGCATTTTACTGCCTCGCCTTCCTTCAAGGTGAATGCAGTAGGAATCAGGTCGCTGATTAGAGTTCCAACAGGAACTTTCAGGTTGCATGGCTTTTCTACGGCGCTGCCTGAAATAGTAAGGGCTCTTTCTATGAGTGGTTTTCCAAGTCTGAAGGCATCGCTGATTGCACAAACTGTTCCTACGTTTGAAATGATACAGCCGGCATCAGCAGGAAGTTTAGCACTTGGAATTTCTATACCAAGGCAGGATGCTACAATAAACTTTTCTGAACCCTGTGGATATTTTGTCTTTACAAGGCAAACTGCAATCTTATTTGCAAGTTTTTTGTCTGCAATTTCTTTCTCAAGAATTGGCTTTATATAAGCCTTGTTATCTTCCAGGGCTATAATTCCCAGGGCGCCTGAAATGTGAAGAATAATTGAAAGGCCATCGATGAGACGATCTGGAGTTTCAGCCATTGTTCTTTCATCGCAGGTTAAATATGGTTCACATTCTGCAGCGTTAACCAGTACATAATCTATTTTTTTATCTTTTGGAGGATTAAGCTTTACATGCGCTGGAAATGATGCTCCACCCATACCAACGATGCCGGCATTTTTAATTCGATCCAAAGCTTCTTCTTTTGTACATGCGAATGGATCTAACGGCTCCATAAACGAAGTTCTGTTTTCGTCATCAGCTTCGATTACAATACATGGTGCCATACCGTTGCCGGTTACCATAAATGAGCCGATCTTTTTTACTTTTCCAGAAACAGAAGAATGCACAGGACAATTCATAAATTTGTCGCCGTTAGCAATTATTTGTCCCTTGCTTACAAGATCCCCAACTTTTACAACAGGCTGGTTAGGTGCTCCTCCCATTGTAACTGGAATTGTGACAGTTTTTGACGCAGGAAAAGCATCTGTAATAGGACATTGATTGCTCAATTCCTTATTTTCTTTAGGATGAATTCCCCTTTTGAATGTATGCAGTTTCATAATGAGAAAAATTATAACGGATAATAATAATCAAGTCTATTTTTTTGAAAAAAATGTCTCAATAAGGATTTTGAAGTGATAATCGGGTTAAAATAAAAAAAACCTAACTTCATTTGAAATTAGGTTTACTTCTTGGGAAGTCAGGGAATCGAACCCCATCCGGTTGCCCAAGAGATTTACAGTCTCCCGCAGTCCCACTGTGCCAACTTCCCGGATAAGCTGCCTGAAGGACTCGGACCCTCGACCCCGAGATTACAAATCACGTGCTCTACCAACTGAGCTAAGGCAGCAAGTCGTTCGTTGTGTCGAACGTGTAATTAATATATATAATTCAAAAAAAAAGGTCAATACCTAAAACTAATTTTTTTAAAAAATTTTAAATATTTTTTTTGAATTACATAATCCCAGGAATAGATGTTGCTGACATACTCTGCTGTCCAGAATATCATCGAGGCAAAACGCTTTTTGTCGTAGAAAAATTCTTTTGCTCTATGAACGCTTCGGATTAAACTTTCTGAATCCGGATGCATGAAGAGGAAGCCTGATTTTTCATCAATAATTTTTTTGAGCCCACCGGTAGAATGTGCAATAGGAATTGTTCCGAAAACCTGTGAGATTAAATCTTCAAGGCAGCATGGTTCAAACAAACTTGGAATAAGCGCAAAATCCGAAGCTGCTGCAACAAGGCGTGAAATAGGTGCATTGTAGCCATTGAAAAATACAACCTTGCCCTTGAACTCAGAAGCAATTGCTTTTAGTTTTTCTTCAACTTGAGTTTCTCCTTGCCCCACGATAAAAAATCTTGCACTTGGAATTTCATTCAGAATCCTTGGAATTGATTCAAGAAGAAGTGGAATTCCTTTCTGGTACACAAGTCTTCCGTGATACATGAAAAAAATCGGCTTTTTTTCGTGCTTATTTGTATCTATCCAGCCGTAGCGGTTGATTCCTTCAAGATATTTTGAATTGAGTTTTTTTTCTGAAATATGCTTTTTACATAATGTAAGAAAATATTTTCTGTTCTTTTTTTTACCGCCAAGTTTTCCTCTTTTCGGGCAATAGGAATAAGGAAGCATTGATACTTTTTTCTTTTCCGGTCTGTAAAGGCTGTAGTCTATTCCGTTTGTTATGCCTGTAATTTTTACGCCTTTTTGCGCAAACAGAGAAGAAAGTCCGTCTGTAAGTTCGTTG
>CAMHIV010000094.1 GCA_946185185.1 uncultured Treponema sp.
GTTGGAAACTTTCCTGGTGTTACTGTAGACAGAAAAAGTGGTGCAATTAAGGGATATTCAAATACAGAGATAACGGATTTGCCAGGAATTTATTCTATGTCTCCGTATTCCAGTGAAGAACTTATTTCTAGAAATTTTGTTCTTGATGAAAAACCTCATGCGATTATTAATATTGTTGATGCTACAAATATAGAAAGAAATTTGTATCTTACAATGCAGCTTTTGGAATTGAATATTCCAATGGTAATCGCATTGAATATGATGGATGAAGTTGCGGCAAACGGTTGTTCAATCGATGTGAACAGAATGGAATCAATTTTGGGTGTACCGGTAATTCCGATTTCGGCTAAGAAAAACCAGGGTATTGAAGAGCTTGTTGAACATGCGATTCACGTTGCGAAGAATCAGGAGCCTCCGTTAAGACAGGATTTTTGCGATAAGTCGGAAAACGGTGGTGCGGTTCACAGAGCTTTGCACGGGATTGTTCATCTTGTGGAAGATCATGCGGAAAGGGTAAATGTTCCGGTGCGCTTTGCAGCAAGTAAGCTTTTGGAAGGCGATAAGTTGATTTTGTACAAGCTGGACTTGGACGTGAACGAAAAGGAAACTCTGGAGCATATCACTTTGCAGATGGAAGCGGAGCGCAAACTGGATAGAAGTGCGGCAATTGCAGATATGCGGTATTCATTCATCTTTAGATTATGCGATGCGACAGTAAAAAAGCCGGTGGAAAGCCGGGAACGTTCCAGAAGTCAGAAAATTGATAAGGTTTTGACCGGAAAATGGACTGCGATTCCTGCTTTTGTGGGAATAATGGCTCTTGTTTTCTATCTTACTTTTAATGTTATCGGGGCGTGGCTTCAGGGATTGCTGGAAACGGGAATTGATAAGTTTACTGGTCTGGTTGATTTGGGATTGTCGGCAATTGGTGTAAATGAGGTGCTTCATTCTCTGGTGATTGATGGAATTTTTGCAGGTGTTGGAAGTGTTCTTTCGTTCCTTCCGGTGATTGTAACGCTGTTTTTCTTTCTTTCGATGCTGGAAGATTCCGGATATATTGCTCGAGTTGCATTTTTTATGGATAAGCTTTTGAGAAAAATCGGGCTTTCGGGAAGAAGTATTGTTCCATTATTGATTGGATTTGGCTGTTCGGTTCCTGCGGTTATGTCTACAAGAACCCTGCCGAGTGAACGCGACCGAAGAATGACAATTTTGCTTACTCCGTTTATGAGTTGTACGGCGAAGCTTCCGATTTATGCATTTTTTGTAAGTGCGTTCTTTCCAAAGTATGGCGGACTTATAATGACAGGCCTTTATCTTTTGGGAATTCTGATGGGGATTCTTGTAGCGGTTATTTACCGCAAGACTTTGTTCAATGGCGAGGCGGTTCCGTTTGTAATGGAGCTTCCGAATTATAGATTCCCGGGAATGCAAAATACCGCTCAGTTGTTGTGGGAAAAGGCGAAGGATTTTTTGCAGCGGGCATTTACGGTAATTTTTTTGGCAACGATTATTGTGTGGTTTCTGCAGAGCTTCAACTGGAAAATGCACTATGTTGAAGACGCAGAATTGAGTATGCTGGCTTCGGTTGCGAGGTTTATTAGTACAGTGATGAAACCTGCTGGGCTTGGAGAATGGCAGATTTCGGTTGCACTTGTTTCTGGTTTTATGGCAAAGGAAAGTGTTGTTTCTACTTTGGAAATTCTGTTTGCCGGTGGAGTCGAATCGATTTTGAGTCCATTGACTGTAGCAAGTCTTTTGGTATTCAGTTTGCTTTACACTCCATGTGTTGCGGCTGTTGCATCAGTAAAACGCGAGCTTGGAACAAAGTGGGCAATTGGTGTAGTAGTGTTCCAGTGTGCGCTAGCCTGGTTGTGTGCCTTCGCAGTTAGAATGATAGGACTAGGTTTGGGTGCCGCGTAAAACCTGGCGCAGTTGTTTTTTACTATTGAATCGGGTATGATTTTTATAAGGTCGAATGACGAGTCTGAAAAATAATTAAAATTGGCGTGAGGGAGTGTAGCATTGTGTGAAAACACTCTGTTTGTGGCTGTCGCGTAAGCGACAAGTTTATAGGTTCCCCTGACACAAACAGCGTGTAGTGCACTAGTGCACGTTTTAACACAATGTAAAACGACCGGAAGACAATTTTAATGGTGTTTAATTAAAACTCGGCATTTGGACTTAATGAAGAAGCATAATTTAAGGAGAAGATAATGGCTTTGACCACTGATATCAAATCACTTTTACCACATCGCGAACCATTTTTGTTTGTTGATGCAATTTTGAGCGCAGACGACAAAGGTTGTGTTTGTGAACACACATTTACTGAAAATGAATTTTTCTTTAAGGGACATTTTCCAGAATACCCTGTTGTTCCGGGAGTAATTCTTTGTGAAACTATGGCTCAGGCTGGCGGCGCTGCTTTGCGTTACAGTGGAGTTGTTCCAGCAGACGGATTATTTTTCTTTGCAACATTGGACAAAGTAAAGTTCCGCAATCAGGTTCGCCCTGGCGATAAGGTTCGCATGGAAATTACTTATTTGCGAACAAGTCCTAAAATGATTAAACAGGCTGGCAAAGCATACGTAGGTGACACATTGTGCGCAGAAGCTGAGTGGATGTGTTTAGTTGGCAGCGCCAACTAAACAAAAAAAAAGCGGACTTAAGCCCGCTTTTTTAATCTGCGAAGCAGATTGTCCACGAACAGAGTGGACTGCTTGCAGCGCGGAGTGTAGCGACGCATGTGCCTCGTAGGATCTGCGCAATAGCGCAGTCCTACGTGTAGGATAATTTCCTTGCACAACCAGACGCGTAAGTGGCTGATGTGTTTAGTTGGCAGTGCCAACTAAACACGAGTTGTTGCGTGCAACAACTCAAAACGGTGGAATTATTCTGCCGTTTTTTTGTTTTTAAATGTAAATGCAAAACTAGAATTTTTGGGAAAATTTGCCGATAATGGAAGAGTAGGATTATCGACTGATTTATGAAAAACGGTAAGGTTTTCAGGATTTTTCAATTTTCTCATGTTTTGCGGAATGCGAGCTTTTTGCGCCGTGCAGTGTTTTTTGTGCTGGCGGGATTTTTTGCGCTTTCCGGGGCTTGGGGTGGAGATGCAACTACAACATGGTCAGGAACAAAAACTTCGGGCAATTACAATAAAGATGATGGTAATTATACAATAAATCTTAGTAGTGATACTAAATGGACTGAATATGTAACTTTGGCTGCATCCAGTTATACTTTTACTATAAATTTAAATGGCTATTCTTTATACATAGAACGATTAAATATTGGTTGGGTAAATGATAGTACAAATTATAATTTGAATCTTGTCATAAATGGTCCAGGATCAGTAAAAATCATAACTTGGGCACTTTCATCTTTGAGTGGTTCTTCTGTTTCTAATCAGAATTCTCTTACGGTTACAGGAGATGCAATTTATACCTTTCCAAATGATTCAAGTCCCTTTGCAGGTGGAAGTTACGATGTTAGTGGCGGGCATAGTTCCTCTTCGACTTTAAAATGGACAGGAAATACAGATACAGTTTGGGCAACTGAATCCAATTGGAATAATACTACTGGGGCAACTCTTTCATCTCTTCTTTCTGATTCTTCCGGGTACTATGTAATTATTCCTTCTGGCTGTACAAATTATCCTGTAATTTCTTCCGGTACTGTTAAAATTGGTGTTTTATCGATTGAAAGTGGGGCGATTCTCTCTTCGATAGGAACTGCTTCGGTGAATTTTTCTGGGGCGGTTACAAACGACGGAACAATTTCGCTGGGTTGTTCTGGGGGAGTGACGCTTGAAAATCTTAATTCGGGAGATTCAAGTAAAGTTTTATGTAATGGTGGTGGAACGGTTTCTTTAACAACATCGTCTGCTACAAAATTTGGAAAATTTACAATTGCCGCTGGTACGACAGTTTCTATGGGAACGGATTTTTCTGTTTCTGGAGATTGGACGAATGCCGGTGTTTTTACCGCTTCTGCGGGGACTGCAACTTTTTCAGGTGCTTCCCAGACAATAACTGGAAAGAATACCTGGTACAATCTTGAATTTGATCCTTCGGCTTCGCAGTCGGTTGGTTTTGGTGCTGGAAATACGCAGACTGTTACTGGAAAATTGTCTTTTTCCGGGAACTATAGTACAGAACTTATTCTTCAAGGTGATGTTTCTGCGGCTACAATAGATTTTAATACAGCTGGAACAAGCCGAATTCTTTTGCATTTGAACGGGCATGATATTGAAGCCGGAAAAATTAATATGACTCTGGATGGCGGAAGAGCGAACGATTCTGAAGTTGTAATAGATGGAAGTGGAACTGTTTTATGTTCTGCAGCTTTTGATTATCCTGATTCAAATAATCATACTGTAATTGTAAATGGTGAAGCTGTTTTATCTATTGCAAGTTTATTTGGTGATGGACTTAGCGGTGGATTATTTTTTCAAGGTGATGGAACTTTGCTGCTTCCTGCTTCCGGAGCTAATCTAGACTGGGTTGGAAATGCAGGTAAAGTAATTACCGTTGATTACACTGGTTTTACCGGAAAGATTAAAGCGATTGGTGAGCCTTCGATTTATACAGTTTCGTTTTCTGGCGCACAAAGTTTTTCAAATACATCGCCTATTACAATGACGCTTAAAAATAAAGAGGCTTGTAATTCGAATCTCGCATTTCCTTACAGTGTAGTAAATGTAAATGGTTCGGCTGAATATAGTATCGACGGAACTATAAGTTTTTCTACAGATGCTGCGGGAAATGTAAGTCTTGATACGGCTTCTTCTTATGGAGAAGGAGAACATGTTCATTCAATAACTACCTCAGAAACAAGTTTTACCGGTGGAAACGGTTTTACAATCAAAGTTATGGCACCTGATAAAAGTGGTCTTGTTCTTGGGGCTTATTCCTGGTATTACGACCATCTTTCATGGACTGGTGCGGTTAGTCATGACTGGTTTAACGATGCTAACTGGATTTTTCCAACTGGTGTAAGCAGTGCAAGTGATTTAAGTGTTTACGATGTTACAATTACACCTGGGTATACAAACTATCCAGAAATTTCAAGTGGCACGGCAAAGGTAAAAAATCTTACTGTTGAGTCCGGAGCAAAAATGTCTGTGACTGGCGGGGAATTGATTCTTGGTACTTCATCTGAAACGGGAACACTTTTAATTAATGGTGACTATAAATTTAGCGAAACTTCGTTTGTGCAGACTGGAGGAGAAATTTCGGGTGCTTCAGATAGTTTTCTTCCGATAGTTTCGATTATGAAAAATGCAGAAGTGAAACTGTGCAACGGAAATTTTGCTTCAATTACAACGGCAGATGGAACTGTTGACGGAACAGCTTTTTCTCCGGATCTTTATATTTCTGGAACTATTGCAGCTTCTTCCATGACTTTTGCGGCTGATAAACCGGTTGTGCTTTTTGGGAATTCAACGCTTTCTGTTGGCGAGGATGGAACAATAAATCTTACAGGTGGAATTTCCTGCGCTGGGAATGAACTTACGGTTGAATGCGGAACTTCATCACATCCAGGTACCGTAACTTTTGGTTCTGGTTCGGCTGCGGGATTTTCTGGAAATGCAAACCTTGTGCTCAAAGGAAATGCAAATATTTACGGCGGAAATACATTTGATTCGTTTGAAATAGATAATTCAAATTTTACGGTAGAAACAAAAGTTCTTTTTGAAAGTGGAAAAACTCAAAAGATTTTGAATTCTGATTTGGATGCTGTTTGGTTTAAGGGAAACAGTTCTACAAATCGCCTTTTGCTAAATTCAATTGGTGAATCCGCTAACTGGAATGTGATTTTTGAATCAATTCCAACTAGAAAGAATTTTAGTTATGTTTCTGTTGCTAATTCTCATTCAGTGTCTTCATCTTATTCGCAACAACCATTAAATATTCATCCTGCTGTGGCAAATGTAACGGATGAAGGTTCTAACTTAGATTGGTTTGCGCCAACGGATTATATTTGGGTTGGTACTGATCCTTCTTCAGCGACTGCAGGAAAATGGGAAGAGGCTTCCAACTGGACTGATTCACTAGGAGGTTCGGTTAGTGTATATCCGGATTATGAATCTGGCGGCGATACTGTAACGATAAATACTACGGCTTCGTTTTCGGATTTGGATTTGTCGCTGGGTACGGTGCCTTCGGAAATTTTGCTTGCGGGGCTAACGGTTAATGCCGGTAAGACCATTTTGCTTGCGGATAAGAAAATTTCGGCTGAAGCAATTGAAGTAAACGGAAAAGCTGCGCTTTACGGAAATGTTTCAAATCCTCTTTCAGTTTCAACGGGAAGCGTTGTTTGGGGAGATGGTTCTTCTATTGAATACTACGGTGCTGTAAATGGAACTGATGTTCTTGCAGTTTCTGAATCAACTAGCGGCGGTGTAACTACAAAGACTTATAAAAAACTGATATTGAATAAGTCGGCGGGATTCAAGACAACTTTTTCTAATGCGGTTCAGACTGAAGAGATAGAGGATACAGCTGATAATACGGCTGTTTTTGCAAAAACAGTTTCTGTTTCAAAAACTTTTACAATTTTTGGGAAATATTTACAAAATTCCGGGGAATTTATTTTTAACGGAACGGGCGCACAGACTTGTAATATTGTCAATACTGGAAATGTTCAATTATACAGTCTGTCTATTCAAAATCCTTTGGGAGTGACGATAAACGGCGATTTTAAGCTTTCAAAAAATCTTACTGTGGTTGCAGGGGCTTCGCTGGAATTAGTTGATTCTAAATTAACATTGAACGGAACGGCAGCGCAGACAATTGCGAATAATGGAACTTCTCTGGTGTTGAGTAACGTTTCTATAGAAAATTCTACGGGTGTAAGTTCGGCAAGTGATTTTTCTGTGACGGGGAATTTTACTGTTGAGACTTCTGCAAAGTATGAACAAACTGCCGGAAATATTACTTTTTCTGGTATCAGCGCTCAGAATATTACAATTGCCGATGGCGGGACATTAAATTTTTACAATTTCGTAAATTCAAATCTGACTGGCGTATCGGCTTCCGGGGCTTTTGCTGTTTCTCATGATTTTACCAACGGCGGAATTTTTACTCAGTCTTTGGGAAAAACATCATTCACTGGAACGGCTTCGCAAATATCTGGTGACAGTACTTTTTATGACTTAGCATTTGAAACTGCAGGGCAGGTAATCACTTTTGAAGCAGGACGTACTCAGACTGTTAGTCATGAGTTCAAAGTTGAAGGGCAGGAAGGAAATCTTATAAAATTGGTTTCTGGAACTCCAGGAACTTCATGGAAATTAAAATTAGATTATTTATCTGCAACTGCGGATGTGATGTACGCAGAATTGAAGGATTCTGAAAATATTACTGTCGATACAACCCCAACCCCTGCGCCAGTTGTGTTGTATGCATTTAAGGGAAAAGATTCCGGAAATAACAGCTGGTGGTCCTTCCCTGGTGAAGAATATGTTTGGCAGGGAACTGCTTCAACTGACTGGTTTACGGCAGAAAACTGGTCGCCGGCTTCTGTTCCGGGGTATTATACAACGATAAAAGTTGGCTCGGCTTCGAATTATCCGCTTTTGACCGGCGCTGTTGATTTGACAATTCCGGATTCTTTAGGAAATCAGTATTCTTCTGGAATTATCATAGAAGATGGCGCAACTCTGGATTTGGCAAAGAATAATTTGACGGTAGGAACTATCGAAAATTATGGTACTCTCCGATTGGAAGGAACTGCTTCTCAATCTATAACCTGTCCAGTTCTTAAAAACGCTATGGCTGATTCATCTGCTTCGTATGAAGGAAGTGTTGTTGAATATTATGGAAGCGGCATTGAAAATCTGCTTGTTGCAAAAAATTCTTCTTCCGGCGCAAAAGATTACAGTAATTTGATTATAAATGGAACGGTAAATTTAAGTGGTTCGCAAACCGTTACGGCGGAAAATGCAGTTTTGCAAACAGGTTGTGATTCTGTTGGTGGTACCGGAACTTTGAAATTTGATTCGACTCCGCTTCTTGTAAAGGGAAATAATATTTCTCTTGATATACAGATTGAAGCGGAAA
>CAMHIV010000095.1 GCA_946185185.1 uncultured Treponema sp.
TTGAGACTGACACGATTCGAACGTGCGACCTCCACCTCCGCAGGGTGGCGCTCTAATCCAACTGAGCTACAATCTCATTCAAAATGTGTCAGCTAAAGTTGTTTGGTATTTCGGAGGCGACAGGAGTTGAACCTGCCCAGCCCTTTCGGAACTGACGGATTAGCAATCCGTTGTATTACCGCTCTACCACACCTCCAGCTATCGGAGCGAGAGGGATTCGAACCCCCGGTGAGTTGCCCCACAACGGTTTTCAAGACCGCCCCAGTACGACCGCTTTGGTATCGCTCCAAAAAAGATGTAATGTAAAAATATAGAAAATCGCATTTAGTGTCAACTGGTTGATGACAAAAAATTCAAAAAAATTAAAAAAAAATTGATATTCTTTGGCTTTTGTTCTGTTTTCTATTGTTAAAATTTGTGTATAATAAGATAAAGTAAAAAAGAGGTGAGCTATGAAGAAAGACAGTCTTTTCCTTGGGGTAATTCTTGCGGCTGCGGGGCTTTTTATGATTATTTGGCCGGAAGGGTGTGTCAAAGCGGTTGTAATTCTCTTGGGAATCGAAGCGTTGTTGAACGGTATGTATCAGCTTTTGTATACGCGAAAACTTTTCCCGGATACCACTTTTCAGTATTCAGTCCTTATCCGCGGAATGTTGAGTATAGTTGTTGGTCTTCTGGCTCTCTTTTTGCCTCTCCGATTTGCAGCAGTTATGTGGAGCGTTATGCTTTATGTTCTTGCATTCTATCTTTTGGCTGGTTCTGGTTTGTTGATTTTTTCAATCGGAAAGTTGCGGGATACTTCTGTTGACCGTCGCCAGTTTGTTCTGGAAGCTCTTATTTCTATCGTAATTGCATTGATTATGATTATAATTCCAATAAAGTTAGGAACATCGCTTATCCGTATTGGTGGAACTGTGATTTTCCTGATTGGAGCTGTTTATATTTTGTTCTATATAAAAAATCGTCCTGAAGTTCGCGAACCAATCGAGGTTGTGGATGATATTTCCGGTGATTTAGAAAAAAGTAACGAATAGGATTGAAAAATGATTAAGATTGAAAAAACAGAAATATTTGGATGGGAAGCTGCTATTCGCGGAATGCGAAATTCTTTTAACAGCTGGGATAAAAGCGACAGTAAATACAATCCTGAAACAGGAAAGTTTGAAGTAGGGCAGGCTGATGTTGAACTTATGGACCGCCTTAGCCGTTCTGGTCCAAGTCATGCAAAATTTCTTCGCTACATAACTGTGCAATTCGATATTACCGCTCCTCGTTACTGGTGGGCAGAAATGGATACTTATAAAGTTGGAACCGTGCGCAACAGTTGTTCAACAATGCACAAGGTTCAGGCAAAGGAATTTGTTCGCGAAGATTTTAGCTGCGAGCACTTGAATGAAGAAAGTCTTGCCGCTCTTGATGTTCTAATCAAAACAATGAATGCTGCCCGCGATCGCTTCAATAATGAAGGAAAAAATAAAGATGACTGGTGGCAGATGATTCAGCTTTTGCCGGCTAGTTTGAATCAAAAAGCAACAATGCAGTTGAATTATCAGGTTCTTCAGGGAATTTACGAAACCCGCAAAGGTCACCGCCTTGATGAATGGCACACTTTCTGCGACTGGATTGAAAGTCTTCCGTATAGCAACCTGATTATTCCACCAAAAAAGTCAGAAAACTAAATGGATTATTTGATTATGGGAATTGCCGCAGTGATTATCATTGCGGCTTTAATGTATTTTAGAAAATTGTATTTTCCCGCAAAAACTGCTGTTCCTGCAAAAAAAAAGCGTCCTTCCGGCGGATTCGTAAATTGTCCCGTTTGCGGAACCATGATGCTTCCTGGTGAAAACATTGTAACAAAAGTTTTTACCACAACAGGTCAGGTTAATGATCAAATCTGTTATATTTACGGCTGCCCTCATTGCTATCCTGTCTGTCAGCGGGGAGTAAAAAGAACCTGTCCTGTTTGCCACAAAAGTGTAGACCAGAATCAGTACCTGTTAGCCCGCCGTTTTAACAAAACCAAAAGCGGTACCCCTCACGTAATCGTAAATGGCTGCGGCAACTGTAATAGAAAATAATTATAACTACAATTTAAAAAAATATTTTTTTTATTTTGATTACTGTGGTAAAATTAAAAAATGCTACAAAAAAAGGAATGGAAAATGAAAATTTTAAAATCTCTTTTTGCCACAGCATTTTTGTTTACCAGCTTATGTTTTGCACAGACTGTGGAAGAAATCATCTCTGTATTTACGGACTTGGATCGAGTTCCGGATTACAACTATTCTACAATCTTAATTGATAATATCGAACCAAATGGAAATGTTGAACACATGTTCATCAAACAGTATGGCGGCGGAAACAACGGTTTAAAGAATACCGTTTTTGATTTTATCCAGCCTCCTAGAGCTAAAGGAACAAGAATCCTTCAGGCAGAAAAAGTTGGTCGAAACGATGACCGCTGGGTTTATCTTCCTGAATTAAGAACAATTCGCCGAATCGCTACTGCAGAACGCTATAAGTCTTTTGTAGGATCTGAACTTACTTATAATGACATGACACTTCGAAAAATCGACGAAGACACAAATGAAATTATTTCTGACTCAGAAAATGTTACTGTTGGTGGAAGCCTTTACAACTGTTGGAAAATCAAATCAACTCCAATCAAATTGAATGAAGTTGAATACGGCTACCGAATTTCCTGGTTCGACAAGAAAACTTATATTCCGGTTCGAGTTGAATTCTACGATAAAAAAGATCCTAAAAAAATGATTAAGCTTTCAGAAGTTGATAAGCTTGAAATCGTAACTGGTGCCACAGGAATCGAATATCCTTTGCGCCGTTCTACACTTGTTACAAATCTTATTACAAACCGCAAGAGTCGTGTAACTGTAAAAGATTTTAAGTTTGACGAACCAATTTCTGATTCATATTTCACACAGACCTGGCTTGGAACTGGAAAAGCCAAATAATTGGATTATTGAGAAAAATATACTCATACCCCCTACCACTTTTTTGTAGTCAATTTGTATTTAATTGACTACATTTAAAGTGAGGTGAAGATATGGTAACAAACGTAACAACAAGAAATTTTGACGAAGAAGTTTTAAAAAGTGACAAACCGGTTTTAGTAGATTTTTGGGCAACCTGGTGTGGACCGTGTCGAATGGTTTCTCCGCTGGTAGATGAACTTAGCGAAGAATACAGCGAATACAAATTCTGCAAGGTAAATGTGGATGACGAAGAAGCACTTGCAATAAAATTCGGCATTATGAGTATTCCAACCCTTATCGTATTCAAAAATGGTGAACAAAAAGCAAAACAGGTTGGAGCACTTCCAAAAGAAGAAATCCTTGACCTTGTAAAAAACGCATAGCACAAAGATGCGGTTTTCATTATAATTCCAGTTGAAACCAACCTAATTATTCAAGGAATCAGTATGAAAATCGCATCATTAAAAGAAGAATTAACAGGCAATTCTTATCCTGGACGCGGAATTATCGCAGGACTTTCTAAAGACGGAAAAACAGCAATCAGTGCCTACTGGACAATGGGCCGCAGCGCAGGAAGCCGCAACCGCATTTTTGTAACAGAAACAGAAGATGGAAGCGAAGTTATTCGCACAAAAGCCTTTGACCCAAGCCTTATCGCAGGTGACCCAAGCCTTATTATTTACGCCGCAGTACGCAAACTTGGTGCAAAAACAATCGTAACAAACGGTGACCAGACAGACACAATTTTTGAAGGACTTAAAAAGGGACTCACATTCGAACAGTCACTCAGAAGCCGCAAATACGAACATGATGCTCCAAATTACACACCACGCATTTCTTCTCTTTTGGACATTGAAGGCGGCAAATACAACTATTCAATCTCTATCCTTAAAAGCGATAACGGAAACCCGGATAACTGCCTCCGTCACACCTTCACATACGATGCACCACAGCCAGGTTTCGGCCACTACATCCACACTTACATGGGCGACGGAAATCCTCTTCCAAGCTACGAAGGCGAACCAACTCCGGTAGAACTTGAAGGCGATATTGAAACACTTTCAAACAACATCTGGACATGGCTTAATGCAGATAACAAAGTAAGTCTTTTTGTCCGCTTTATCGACATTGCAAGCGGCAAAGAAGAAACAAAAATCATCAACAGAAATAAATAAATTAAACAAGGAGGGAGGACAGTTTCTCCCTCCTTCTATTCTTCGAATTCGTCTTCTAAAAGTTCATCGTCATAAAAAAAGTTATCAACAGAGATTTCGTTTTTTCCTTTTTCCCGGGAATTATAAATTGCGTTCAAAAGTCCTAAGATGTCTTCTTTTTTGTGGACAAAACTACGGCTGTGGCTCAGACCCAAAAACTGAACGTCAAGATTTTCAATGCATTCAATCAATTCTTTTAAAATCTGTACATTGTAAAAGCGCTTTCCAAATTTTTCCTGAGCATAGGTTGCATCCCCTAAAAAGGCATAGTCGCCGCAAATTAATCCCAAACATCCTTTTGCATGGCAGGACGGCACTTCGAAAACTTTAATTTCCGGGAACTTTTCTTCGGCGGGAACAACAAGTTCTTTTTCTACAATTGTTCCCTGCTTAACGTATTTCCGGGTGTTTTCGCTTACATAAAGTTCGCTTCTGGTGGTGCAGATTAAATTCCACACGTGGTCCGGGTGAAAATGGCTCAAAACAACCTTTTTCTTTTTAAAAATGCTTTCTATTTCGTGTGCAGTTTCTTTGCAGGCTCCAACATCGTAAACCCATACGCAGTCACGACGACGGATAAAAACAACATCGCTTGAAAGCGGATTTTTAGTTGCCGCAATGTACGAAATATTTTCGTTGAGTTCAATAATGTCGGCGGTCATTTTAATTTGTATTGCCATTTTCACCTGCCTCAAAAGCTAGGAATCCATTTCGCTGTAATCTGCGTCGATTGCGGCGATAATTTCATATTCAGGATACATTTCCTGTACTTCAGAAACAATCGCATCAAATTCTGCATGACGGTCCGGGGAATCAAAACTGATTACCACATCGAAGCGGAGAGTTTTTTCTTCCCGATTCATATAAAAACCGTGTACTTGAAGAACGTGCGGATGTTTTAAAGAAGCTGTGTAAATTTCATTTCGAATTTTAGCGGCTTCTTTGTCTGTTGTATTATACGAATATACACCAATTGCTGTCAAAATAACTTTGTATTCATTGTAAACGGCAACCTGGATTTTTCTTACAAGTTCATCGATTCTATCAGCTGTATAAGTATCCGGAATCTCAATATGGACAGAACCGTTATATGAATCCGGTCCGTAATTATTCAGGACTAAGTCGTAAGCGCCTTTTACATCCGGGAATTTTAAAATTGTGCGTTTGATTTTTCCAGCAAGTGCCGGATCTACTCGTTCTCCAAGCAAGGCGGAAACTGTTTCTATAAGCATTTCAAGACCTGCTCTTATTACGACAAGTGAAATTACAGCACCGAGCCAGGAATCGAGCGAAATGTTCCAGAAAATGAAAACCAGGGCGCTGATCAAAGTTGAAACTGAGATTATGGAATCAAGGAGTGCGTCTTTTCCGGAATTAATAAGGGAAACGGAATTAAATTTCTTTCCCTGCGAAATTGAATAAAAGCCAAGAAAAATTTTTACAAAAACTGCCACTGCGATAATCAAAAGAAATGGAGTTGTGTAGGTTGTTTCTTCCGGATGAATGATTTTTTTTACAGATTCTATGATTGAAGAAAGCCCCGCATAAAGAACAAGGATAGAAATAATCATTGCGGAAAGATATTCGAGTCTTCCATGGCCGAACGGATGTTTTTTGTCCGGTTGTTTGCTGGCAAGCTTTGTTCCGATTATTGTTATGACAGAAGAAGCAACGTCGGTGATATTGTTTACGGCGTCAAGCAAAATGGCGATGGAATTTGTAAGCAACCCGATAATCCCTTTTGAAATAGAGAGCAGAAGATTTCCTATGATGCCGACTGTTCCTGTCTTTACGATGGCTTTGTTCCTGTTTAATTCTGCCGCTTCAGTTTTATTTACATTTTCGCCGAATAAAAAATCGGCTTTTTTATTCATCCCCATAATTACCTCGATTAAAAGTCATTAACTTACGGTCATTGAGCTTGTCGAAATATGTTTATGTTGCGACAAGCAACTTCTTTATCAAGTGGTTTCGAGAGCCTCAATCATCGCAAAGCTAATTACCTCGATTTAATTATAGCAAGTAATTATGCAAAAAGAATAAGAAAAAGCGGATTTTTGGTTAGTAGAGGGAAACTGGAATCCACTTTTGAACGAAATAACCAAAGTTCGCAAAAAATAACTTTGGTTGCTGTTACATTTTAAATAGATTTATTAATTTTTTTAGTAAATCATCAACATCCGGTTTTCCGTTTATTGACTGGTTTTCGGAAAGGAGGATTGTTATGCATAAATCCAGGTCAGGGGTGTAGAACATCAGGTTTTCGGAACCGAAGCTTCTTCCATAGTGGCCGATTAGCCAGTGATTTTCGTCGATGAAGATTTTTCGGCAGCCATAACCAAAGCTGTTTTCTGCGCCGTATTCATAATTTTTAACCGAATCCAGCATTTCTTCGCGAATGTCTTTTAATTCATCAATTCCGTTTTCGGAAAACAAATTGTATCCCCATTTTGCTATGTCTTCGGCATTAGAAAGCATTCCGCCGGCAGACCAGGAGGATAAACCTGTGATTTTTATGAAATCGGTTTCTGAAAAAACGGTGCATAAATCAATTGGAGTTGAAGTATCACCTGTAAGATTTAGTTGAGTTCCGGGGTATACATGAGGATGGCAAATTTTCTGGTAATCAAAATCATATGGTGGAGTAATGTATGTTTTGCTTAAGTTTAGAGGTGTAAGAAAATCTTCGTTATAAACTGTTTGCAGGGATTTTCCGGTTACGCTTTCAATAATTTTTCCCAGCAGAATATAATTTGAGGAAGAATAAATAAAATTGCCGCGCCCTTGTTTTACGTGTTCAATGTATTTTAATAAAACCAAAGGATCATATTCACTGTTTGAAATAAATGGGTTTTCTGAATAAAGCTTAGAGTTGCTTGTAAAATCGCAGATTCCGGACTTATGTGTTAAAAGTTCTTCTATTGTTGCATCCATGTTTATGTAATTGGCAATATTGTAATCTGTGCAAAGATTTGGAAAAAAGTCTGAAATTGTATCATTCAGGGAAAGTGAGTCGGCTTTTTCCAGTAACAGAATTTTTGAAGCGACAAAGGTTTTTGAAATGCTGTAAATGTAATGGAAACTGTTTCGCGTGCATTCTGTTTCATTCAATTTTTGCACAGAATGAAGCCCGCTGTGCCAATAATCCCTAAAATCTTTGCCATATACGCAAACGGAAACTGCGGATTTTATGTTGTATCTTTTAATGTAATTATAGATAGCTGAATCTACGGCTGTTTTTCTATTGAGGGCTTCCTGTTCTTGCAAATGGAGAAGTAACATACGTTGTTTTTCATTTTCTTCGAATAATTCTTCTTCATATTCTGCGTGCCATTGGGGACAAGCTGAAAATAAATTTATAATTAAAGAAATGAATAAAAGATAAACTATCTTTTTCATTAGAATGCTCCTGTTCCCGTTTGTGTAGAAGTTTCCACCGGTTCAGAGTTCAAGTCCTTATACCAGCTGAACAAAAATTCTGCATCCCCAAGATTTTCTATTTTTAAATACTTTGGTTGGTTCGGTGAAATACCATCAAATGAATAGGTGACGGAATCTTCGGTTTCGGATTCTAGTTGCATGATGTAATTAAAATAGGGAAACAGTAATTTTTGTGTATTATTGTCATTTATTTCTAATTCTTTTCCTTCATATTTAAAATCTCAATTGGGTCGCATCGAAGGCATTGAGGTGAAGTCGGCTTTGCTTAAAACTGCT
>CAMHIV010000096.1 GCA_946185185.1 uncultured Treponema sp.
AATTATTTGTAAACCAGCCGTCTGACGTCGCAATTGAAGTAAAATTAATTATTGGTTCTGCAAGCAGTTCTTCTGCAAATTCCTGAATCTTTCCCGGGTCGGCAAATTCCTGAACACAGGGTTCATTTATATATTTTAAAACGAATTTAAACGCCTTATCCTTTATATTTCGTTTTGCATCACTGGAACCCACAGAAAAATCAGGAGAAATTCCGTAACGGTTTGCACACTGGCGAACAATACTTCCGCAATAAGAGTCCAGAGTTTGAATGTGAGCATCCGTAAAATCCGAAAGTGCGTTTCTTGCAAGCTGTTTTTTTTCAGCAGTTAAATCCTTTTCCGCATCTTTGAACTGTTGAATCATTTCCGCAGTAGGATTTTCTAATCTTCGTTTTTTCTTGAAAAAATCTAGAATTTCCGAATCCGATTTTGATTTATAGTCTGCAAAATATTTAAGTGTCGCGTATATTCGCTGATACATTTCGGAAGCAGCTTTATCTGTAAAAGTCAGCGTTAAAATTTCCGGAACTTTGATTCCTTTTGAAATTACAAGCCAGGCAAAACGAGTTGCCAGAACCTGAGTCTTACCACTACCCGCACCGGCTGCAACAACAGAATTTTCTGTAGTAAAACAAACTTTTTCCTGCGAAGGATCTAAGGCGCGTTCTAGAATTCCAAGATATTTGTACTGATTTTCCATTTTTTAGTCCTTTTTAGTCTTTATCTGTTTTCCTGCAACAGAATATGTTGTGCGACATATAGCCTTAAAATTACATTTAATACAATCTGAATACACTTTTGTATTTAAGCGATTTTTAATATCTCCGCTGGTTTCCGGCTGAAAATCCGGATTTGCATCCGAAGTCTTATCATTGAACAGTTTTGCATATTCCGCAGAAGCAATAACAGTTGGTTCAAAGCTCGGATAATTCTTCTTTTCTGATTTATCGAATACAAGCTTTTTATAACTGGTACTCTGCGGTTTTATAGAATAAAAATATGCAGCAGCAATTTCCTTTTCACAATCATTGCTCAGAAGTCTGCAATAAACTGCCATCTGGTAATCTTTTAAAATCCCTGTTTCTTCATCGACTTTAAAATCTTTTTCCGCAGGAATTGCGCTGTAGGAATTTTTGTAATCCAGTAAAATATACTGTTTTGTATCCGGAGTTTTTACCACGCAGTCGATTTTTCCGTAATATGAAAAATCTTCCTGTTCAGAAATAAAAGTTCCTTCTACAGCAAATACGATACAGGTTCCAATTCCACTTTTTACCCTTGAAGATTTTTCACTGTCTTCCAGCTTGCATGGTAAAAGCAGTTCTTTTAAAAATGAAACAATTGTCTGGGCAATTTTCTGCTTCTGGTTCAGCAGGGTTTTTATTACAAGCGGACTGTCGTGAAAATCGTTTGAAATATGTTTTATAGCTTTTACAACAATACCTTCATTTTCTTCTGTTCCACTTCCATATAAAAGCTCATTTATTTCCTGAGTTATCTCTGTTATTCCGTTCAAAACTGAAGAATTTTCTTCCAGCTTAAAAAACTGCCCGCTTAATTTATCATAATACGGAAGATTTTTTCCCAGGTAGTTTTTGCAGAATAATTCCAGGATTTTATGGTGAAGATTTCCCATATCAAAAATCGTCATCAAATCTGTATCCAGAGAATCAGTATTTAAATGCAGAATCTGGGATAAAATCCATTTTCGAGGACACGGAAAGAATTTTTCAAGGTCTCCCCGCGCAGAAATCTTATTCTGTTTTTTTGCATTATCTGAAAATGAAATATTTTTACTTTCTAATGAAGCATTTTTAGAATCAACCAGAGAATACTTTATTTTTTCCGAAAGCTTTTTTCCAAGCTGATAATCTTTTTCAGCAGGAATCGCAGTTTTTACCCAGGAATCAAGTTCATTTTTCTGAAGCGCAGAAACTTCCAGAGAATTTTCTGCTCCACTTTCAATCCATGCTTTTTCAGAAAGAATAAAATCGTCCTTATCAAAATCCGGAACCGATTCTTCGATATCTAAAAGACTGTGGGGAATTGCAAACCCGGAAAAACTATTTTCAGAAGCCGAAAAATGAACAAACTCTTCCGGCACTCCTTCAACAGGTTTTGCATATAGCCGGATAATTGCTTCGGTAGCATTGTACAATTTTTCGTCTTCAAAAAGTTTCAGCTTCTTTCGTTTTTCGGAATTCAAAAAACTTAGAGGCATGTACGGCACTTCAAGTTTTTTCTGCGAAGAATCCAGCACAAACTGATATTTGAACCAGGCGCCAGCAGTAAGCTTATACGGAACAACAGAAACTCCTTCTCCATCGCTCTGCTTCGTATACATTTTTTTATTCAAAATATTCAGGTAGAACTGGAAAGGATTTGAAATTTTTATTCCGGCGTCCTTATAGGCTTCCTGGATTTCAGAAAGCTCCTGCAAATGAGTTATGCACCGCCCTAAAATCTTATTTGCATCAGAAGAAAATTCCCCGTCATTTATAAATTCGTTTTTAAAAGAACTCCAGGCAGAAATAAGATTTGCAAAACTTTGATTTTCTTCAGAAAAGAAGCGGTTTACAGATAATTTGAGCTTTCTGTAAAATCTTTGCAAAACCTTATTTTGAGTGTATGTATTCGAAAATGCTTCTTCCCAGATATCGATGGAATCAAAGTTTATTCCGTTTTTTTCCTCGTACGAGCAAATACAGCGCATACGATTTCCTTCCCTCACCAAAGCTTCCCTGAGTTCTTTTAAATTGAAGGTTTGAATATCATCCGGCTCGTCTTTTGTGTTTTTTACATTAAGACTAATTGTTTCTTTCCAGGGAATGCATTCGTCCAGCACAAGGGTGCGCACAGAATCGTAAGAATAATTCGTTTCATGGCAGTCATAAATTTCCTGGAAGATTCGACCCGCGCTGTTTTTAGTAAGAAAAGTTCCCGACCTGAAAACAAACGGAACTCCATACTGTTCAAATTCACGCTGAATATACGGACGGTAAGTTTCAATATCCGGAATGCTTAATGCGATTTCTGTCCAGTCCGCTTTTTTTGTTTTTACCAGATTAATGATTCGTAAAATTGTCTGGCGAAGTTCCCGACGCGCATCCTGATAAAAATACAGCTTTGGCCGTTCTTCCTGCTTTGGAACAACAAGAGCTGTTATATTTGGAACCTCAGAAAAAATCTCATCGAAATCGCTGAAGTCTGCAAGCTGCTCCGGGTAAAAAATGTAAAAATCACGTTTTTCATCACTGAAATTTATGTGTTCAATCCAAGACGGCTCAAAAAGAGAATTTTTTTCCAAAAACTCATTATATTTCTGGTACAAAAGCTCGTAATCCTTGTCTTCTTCGTCCAATTCGCCATATTCAGACTTGTTCTGGTCAAGCTTCTTTTTCCACATTTTGAGCGAGGGAAGATTCTTTTCCAGCCAGTCTGCAAAGGAATAAGCTGTAAAAGCAAATTCAGAACGGATAATTTTTTTGAAAAATGGACTTTCAGCGTTTTGACGGATAATGTCATACACGAACATTTTTCGTAAAAGCGAAGGAATTGCAGTAGAATCTTCTTTTTCTGCGCTAAGAAATTTTCCCTTGAACTGGTCCCAGGCAAGAAAGCGTTCAAGTGCAACGGATTTTACAGATGTATGAGCGTCGATAATACACCATTCTGCCCAAGACTGGCATACAATATCCGTTGGAAAAACAAAAACGGCGTTTTTATCTGTAATTTTTTCTCTTAAAAATGATTCGATTGAAGACAATTCCTTTTTTTTCATGCTTTAATCATATCATAAATCTGCGATTTCAGTTGAAAAATTCGATAAAGTAATCAAATGGCGGAATTCGTTTCCATCTTTTTTCAGTGTAAGCGTAAAATTCTGATTATTTGGTTCAAGATTCCACAAAATATTCTGCTCGTCAAATTTTTTCTTGAGTAGAGCTTTTATAAATTCGCCGGTCAATTTCTGAACCTTCTGAAACTTTTCCTGCTCAACCTGAAGGGAATACAATTCGCGCTCATAAAAATTAAAGTTCGAAAGAAAACCGCTGATTTCTGGAATCGGATCTGAAAAAAACTTTGCATCGGCAATCTTTAAAAACCCGTTTCCAACTCGCTGCAAAATAGTTCCCTTAACTTGAGACTGAATAAAAAAGCGCATTTTTAATTCGCTGTTCAAAGGTATTTCCCAGTCAGCACTACCGGCATTTATCATGAGTTTGCTGTTCACCCCTGGATGCGCATTTTCAAATCTGCTTACTAGTTCCTTCACATTCTGAAGACTCATCCGTTCACGACCGGAAGCCTTCATATTTTTTTTCTGCATTTCGGAAAATTTTAATCGCCAAAAATCACCTGTATCTTCTTCCATAGTTAAAACTCCAAAAAATTAAAACGGCAGATAAGTTGCCTGGTTTCCATTTAGTTTCGAAATCCATTGCCGAGAACGTTCAAAATCTATCCGGCTAGATAAAATCCAAAGTACATTGGTTTTTCCAGCCCGCATACAAGGAATATTTCCTTCGCCGTCTGTAAAAATTATAAGGCCGTTATACTCGTTATGCTCAAAATAAAAGTCCAGAGCCGGCTGAAAATTCGTACCTCCCCGCCCTTTAATTTCATTCAAATCGATTTTTTTCTTTATCGTAACCGGTTTTGAATACTTTAAATTCGTATCAAAAAAAATCAAATCCAGTTTTTCAATTCCATAGACAAAAAAATTATTAATCACATGAAAAAAATTTGCAAAACTTTCATCGCTGATTGAGCCGCTCACATCCACCGCAATCAGAATATTTGCTTTGCGCTCCCAGCGGCTTCCCATTGCCTTAAATCCAAAACGACGATTCGGCTTCATTCGGGTAAGAGTTCGTTTTGTGCTCAGAACATTTGCTCTAAAGCGGCTCAAAATTTTCCGGTAATCCATCGAAAAATCCGCGCTTCTCATAATTTCCCGGGAAAGTCCCCCGCCAAGACCACCCCAGCCTTGTTCCCGTTCTGCCTTTTGGATTTCACTTTGAATCACACCCTGAATTTCCTGATCTTCTTCCCAAAGCTCTGCCGCTTCATCACTCGGAATATAGTTTTCACTGGCCGAAGATTTTCCGACGTTTTCACCGCCACCCAGAGAAGTTTCCTTTACCAGAAAAAGAATCCATCGATACCATTCTTCAAAAGTGCAGGAATCCAATGTTTCAAGATTTCCAGTCTGGCGGTTTACATTAAGATTCCGCTTAAAAAATTTTTCTTCTTCGCTGTCTTTCCATTTTTCGCCAAGAGGTTTTTCCAAAATATTGAATCTCTGTGCCTGATCCTTAAGATATTCAACTCCAGAAAGAGGAATTTTCGGCTTGTAAAATTGGTTTATTGTAACATCGCTTGCAAGCAGAAGAATTCCTCTATTTGCATTGTGAGGCAGACGGCTATAGGGATGCAGAAGCAGAATGCGAAAAACTTCGATTTTAAGAAAATCTTCAACCTCTGCATCATTGTATTTTTTTAAAAGCGATGAAGAAAATTCTATCACCTGACGACCACTTCGCATTGGAACAGAAAGCCGTGAATTTTCAACAAGAGTATGAGTACAGATTACAGAAAAAAGGAGCGGTTCTGAATAAAACCAACCTTGAGAAATTTCCCTTAATTTTTCCTCTAATGTTTTTTCCATTCTTCTCTAAGAATCCATGATAAAATCAGTCATTGCCTTGTATAAGTCCGGGCAATTTTCGGAAATAAACACCAGAGTTTCAGGAAATGATTCTGCCGAACACAAGTTTATAAAATGCGCCTGAATCTCTCGTTTTCCGTTCTTTTCCAAATATTCAAAATATGCCGAAAGATTTTTTGCAGCAGTTTTTTTCTTCGCTTCTTCAAGTCCGTTTTCAATAAGTCTAAAAACTGAAACATTGACGGTACTCATCACTGGAATCGCCAGCTTAGAAAGTCTTTTTTCAACAAGAGAAAAATCACCATTTAAAATTTCACTTGCCGCAGGAACATCGTGTTCAATCAAAAAACGAAAAAAAGTACTGGTCGCTCTAGTTCCAATAATTCCTGTGATAATCGGCTTGTGAATATCGCTTAATTCCGGAAATTTCTTGATTACATCAGAAGTGCGCTCCCAGCTTCGCCGGTCAGGAGTTCGTTCAAGATTTGCAGCTTCCGCATAAGAAGCATCGCTATCCAAAAATTCAGGATTTTCGCTGATAAAACTAGTTATCCGGGAATCGATTCCGCTTTCTTTTGCCCAGGAAAGCCAGTTTTCAACAGAAGGAGCAAATTCGTAAATATTAAAACGGCTTACAAGCGCCGGATCCAGGTCGGTCAACTGATATTCGTTACCATTGTTTACTGCAGAAATAATCCGGCTTCCCAAAGGAAGAGCTTTTCCGGCCAGTTTTCGATTTAAGGTTAAATCCATGATTGTCTGCAAAACTTCCGGGCGGGCACGATTCAATTCGTCTAAAAACAAAACAACCGGCTTGCGGTCTGTAGGAAACCAGTATGGTAAAAGAAAATCTGTTTTCCCTGTTTTTTCATCCTTTTCAGGAAGCCCAATCAAATCGCCGGGATCACTCATCTGCCCCAAAAACAGAGTTACAACCTTGAATCCTTTTTTTGTGTAATATTCTTCAAGAATGCGGGATTTTCCAATTCCATGCTTTCCCACCAGCATTATGTTCTGTTCTGCCGGAGTGTTTTCAAGAATAAAATACAACTGATCTGTATCTACGGTCATGGCTTCCTCTTTTGCAAATGATAAGAAAGTGTACCGTAAAATGTAGAAAAATACTATTCGTGGAGTTTGTAGTCCTTATCCTCGTCGATGATTTCCAGCATCTTGTCGGCGATTAACGGATCAAACTGAGTTCCTTTACCCTGTTCAATCTGCTCACGAACTTTATCCTGAGCCATGTATTTTCGGTAACTTCGATTAGAAGTCATAGCATCGTAGGAATCGGCAACGCAAATAATCCGCGCAATTTCTGGAATCTGTTCGCCGGCAATATGATCCGGATAACCTTTTCCATCGTAACGTTCGTGGTGCCAGCGGGCTCCCTGTTTAATTTCCGGCATCGATTTGATTGTATCAAGAATCTCGGCCCCTTTAAGAGGATGACTTTTTACAATTTCCCATTCGCTGTCATCAAGTTTATCTTTTTTGTTGATAATTGTATCCGGAATACCAATTTTACCGATATCGTGCAAAAGCCCGGCATACGAAATTGTTTCGATTTCATCTTCAGTTTTTCCCAGCTTTTCTGCAATCATACCGGAATATTTTGCAACCCGCTTTGAATGACCATTTGTGTAAGTATCTTTTGCATCAATAGTACTTACAAGAGCATTTGTAATTTCTTTCGAAAGAATCTGAACCTTCTTTTTTGCACTATCAAGCTCTTTTGTTCTGTCCAATACCTGATGTTCCAAGGATTTTTGCAATGCAGAAAGCTCTTTTGTCCGTTCATTTACCAGCTCTTCCAGAACATCCTGCATTTTTTGCATGTAAGTAATCCGCCGTCGTATTCCAATCGCAAGAGAAAAAACTAAAAGAACAATCAGAATAAACCAGAAATACCAGCGCTGAAAAAGTGTAGGCTTAACAACCAGTTTAAGTGGCGTAGACATATCACTCTGAACATCATCTGAATTCTGTGCAATTATGTAAAATTCGTATGAACCAGGTTTCAGGTTTGTATAAGAAACATCCCTTCTGTCAGTCCACGGAGAAAACGCCTTATCAAATCCAATTAAACGTGTTCTATACAAAACCTTATCCGGCGCACTGAAACTTAATCCAGCATAAGAAATGCTTAAGCGCTTTGTGTCAGCAGGAACTATAATTTTTCCCCTCGGATAATCATGTGATTCAAAATCTATCATCACATTTTTTA
>CAMHIV010000097.1 GCA_946185185.1 uncultured Treponema sp.
GCGGTTTAATTCCTGATGCAGTTATCTGCGGAAATGATGCAGTTGCAGAAAGTATAATCCGTTCAATTTCTGAGCATATGGTAGAAAAAGCAATTCCAGTTTCCGGTCAGGATGCAGAAATTTCTGCCTGCAGAAGGGTTGTTAAGGGAACTCAGTCTGCAACTGTGTATAAACCTATCGATGATCTGGCAAAAAAAGCTTCTGAATTCGCGGTTCTCCTTGGTTCAAAAAAAACAATTCCAGAAGATTTATCAGAACAAACTGTATTTAACGGTTCAAAAGATGTCCCTGTTTACTGGCTGGAACCGGCTTTGGTTACTTCTTCAAATATAAATGAAGTAATAATAGAACCAGGCTTTCACACAAAGAAAGAGATTTACCGCTAGTTTGGTATTTATTTAACCTCAAAATACTACTTTTTATTACATTTTTTTCTCAATAAAAAATAAATATAGTCCTAATAAAACAAAATTTGTCTAGAAAAACGCCGCACCACTTTTATTTTTTGCACCTATACTTGTGATTGTGGATGGGAAAGGGAAAATCCTGTTCTGCAAGTTTCAGGTTTCGGAAAATTCCTGGAACAAAATACTAGGAGGCGTTATTTATGAAAAAAATCGCAAAAGTTATTTTTGGTGCGGCTCTTCTTGCTTGTGCAGCAAGTGGATTTATTGGTTGTAGTGGTAGCAAAAAAGTAGAAGTTGGAATCGTACTTCCAACAAAAGATGAACCACGATGGATTCAGGATGAAACTTCATTTAAGAAACTTCTTGCAGGAAAAGCATCTGTAGAACTTCTTTTCAGCCAGGGAGATTCAAACAAAGAAAAACAGAACGTTGAAGCTCTTTTGAACAAGGGAATCAAAGTTCTTGTTATCTGTCCTCAGGATGGTGCGGCTGCAGCTGCTGCTGTAGAAGCTGCTAAAAAAGATGGTGTTACTGTAATCTGTTATGACCGACTTATCACAGATACTTCTGCCGTTGACTATTATGTAACTTTTGACAGTTTCCAGGTTGGTGTTGCTCAGGGATATTATCTTATCGAACGCGCTGCAAAGGGTGTAAAAGGTCAGTCACTTTACCTTTATGCCGGAGCTGCTTCAGACAACAATGCATTTATCTTCTTTGAAGGTGCATGGTCAGTTCTTCAGCCAAAAATCGCAGATGGTACTTTCGTAATCCGCAACTCTGATAAGGCTGTTGCATTGCAGAACAAAAATAAGCTTTCACGCGCAGAACTTTCAGAAATCATCAACCAGATTACAACAGACTGGAACTTTGATACAGCAAAGAAAAAGGCTGCTGATAACCTTACAGTTGCAAAGAACTCTGAAAAGGGTAACTGCTTTGTTCTTGCTCCAAACGATGGTACAGCACGCGCAATCAGTGATGAATTTGCAAAAGATCCTGCAGTATCTTCATACATTATCACAGGTCAGGATGCTGAACTTGCTTCTGCTCAGTACATCATCGATGGTAAACAGTCTATGACAGTTTGGAAGAACACTGCAATTCTTGCTGAAGATGCAATTGCAATGGCTCTTGATGTACTTGCCGGAAAAAATCCTTACACATCTTCAACTTATGACAACAATGTAAAGAAAGTTCCTGCAAAACAGACAACTGTAACCGTAATCAACAAGTCAAATATCAAACTTCTTGTTGAAGCTGATTACAACGGTGCAAAGAACGCATTGAAATTCTAAGTTTGAAAAAAAAGGGCTGTACTTTTCTGCTGTACAGCTCTTTTTATAACGCAAGCAGATTGGGGGACAAATGGCAAAGACAATCCTTGAAATGGCGAACATTACAAAGCAGTTTATTGCTACAAGAGCTTTGGATAACGTTACGTTCAAAGTTGAGGAAGGTCAGATTCTTTTCCTTGTGGGAGAGAATGGAGCCGGAAAATCAACTTTGATGAAAGTCCTTTCTGGAGTATGGCCTTATGGTACTTATGAAGGACAAGTAATTCTTGACGGAGTAGTTCAGCAGTACAAAGGAATAAAAGACAGCGAAAAGGCTGGACTTGCAATTATTTACCAGGAATTGGCTCTGATTCCGGAACTTTCTGTGTACGAAAATATTTATCTCGGACATGAAATTAAAAAGCCGGATGGAACAATCGACTGGAACGAAACAATTGTACAGGCAAAAAAACAGCTTGATAAGGTTGGTCTCGATGTGGATCCAAGTACAAAGGTAAAAGATCTTGGTACTGGTAAACAGCAGCTTGTTGAAATTGCAAAAGCTTTAAGTAAGAACATCAGAATCCTTATTCTTGATGAACCAACTGCATCTCTTAATGAGGACGATAGTGAAAACCTTCTTAAGCTTATTGTGGAACTGAAAAAACAGGGTGTTACCTGCATCATGATTTCACACAAATTAAAGGAAGTCCTTGCCATTGCGGATAAGGTTACGGTTTTGCGAGATGGAAAAACTGTTGCAAATCTGGACCGGTCAGAACTTTCTGAAGAATTGATTATCAAGCATATGGTTGGTCGCGAAATTACAAATATCTATCCAAAGCGACAGAACCGCAATATTGGTGATGTAATTTTTGAAGCCCGTGATTGGAAAGTTTATGATTACAATGTTTCCCGTCAGCTTTTAAAAGGTGTAAACCTGAAACTTCGCAGGGGTGAAATCCTGGGAATTGCAGGACTTATGGGTGCCGGACGCACAGAGTTTGCTTTGAGCGTTTTCGGAAATCCTAAGAAATACAAGGTTGAAGGAAAGATTTTCAAAGACGGAAAAGAAGTTCGATATGCAAATCCAAAAGCTGCAATTGCAGACGGTTTTGCCTATGTTTCTGAAGACAGAAAGGGACAGGGGCTCATCCTTGGTCAGGATGTAAAGCAGAATATGTCCCTGAAGGAAAATTTTTCAAAAAGCTGGGTAATTGATCAGAATAAAGAAGTTGTTGTTGCAAACAATTACAAAAGAGATTTGCGCATAAAATGTCCTTCTGTAGATGTTGTAATAAGAACTCTTTCAGGTGGAAACCAGCAGAAAATCTCGCTTGCAAAGTGGATGCTTACAAAGCCTGATATTCTGATTTTGGATGAACCTACCCGAGGAATCGACGTTGGTGCAAAATACGAGATTTATACTTTTATGAATCAGCTTGTTGAACAGGGAATGAGTATAATCATGATTTCTTCGGAATTACCTGAAGTTCTTGGTATGAGCGACAGAATCTGTGTTGTTTCTGGTGGTGTTATTGCCGGAGAAATGAGCGGTGAAGAAGCTACCCAGGAAAAAATAATGAAGCTTTGTACAGAAAACTAATTTTAGGAGTAACCCATGAAAGAATTTTTTAATACAATGAAAAAAGATGTGAAGCAGTATGGTATGTTTATCGCACTGCTCGTGGTAATGCTGTTCTTTACTGCGACAACAGGCGGAACCTTTCTTACTTCACGAAACTTAAGTAACCTTTTTGATCAGACCGGATATGTTGCTGTTTTGGCAATCGGTATGACACTTATCCTTATTATTCGACAGATTGATCTTTCTGTTGGATACGCATGTGGTTTTATTGGAGCTCTGGCTGCCCTTCTTATGAAAAATACAGGAATACCTGTAGTTGTCATAGTTCTTGGTGCAATGGCAGTTGGTGTTATTATTGGTCTTTATCAGGGATTTCTTGTTGCTAAATGTGCTGTTCCTGCTTTCGTTGTAACTCTTGCCGGAATGTTTATTTTCCGTGGAGCTCTTCTTCTTGTAACAGGTGGTATCGGTACAATTATTGTAAAGAATCCTTCTTTTAATGCTATCGGAAACGGATTTATTCCAGATTTTTTCAATCATGATATTCCTCATGAATTCAAGATTCCGTTCCATATTTTGACAATGATTCTTGGTCTTGCACTTGTATGCTTTATCATTCTTACAGGAATTAAAGACCGCAAAAATCGTGCAAAGTATAATCTTCAGGACACTCCATTCCCGTTGTTTGTTGCAAAAATGTTCTTTATGACTTTGCTCATTATGTTCTTCACAACAAAACTTGCTATGTATCATGGTCTTTCTTGGACAGTAGTAATTGTTCTTGTTGTTCTTGCAATCTATGCCTTCCTTATGGACAATACTGTTCTTGGCCGGCACATCTATGCAGTTGGTGGTAACCCGGAAGCCGCTGAATTGAGTGGTATTAATGTTCAGAAAATTACAATGTTCGTATTCTGTTCTATGGGTGCACTTGCAGGTCTTGCCGGAATCTTGTTTACTTCAAGACTTCAGTCTGCAACTCCTACTGCTGGTAACGCATTTGAAATGGATGCAATCGCTTCATGCTATGTAGGTGGTGTATCAGCTGCCGGTGGTTCTGGACGCGTAACAGGAACAATTATCGGTGCCCTTGTAATGTCTGCCCTCACAAATGGTATGAACCTTATGGGAATTGGTATCGCATATCAGTACATCGTTCGTGGTGCAATCCTTATTCTTGCCGTATTGTTTGACGTTCGTGCACGACGAATTAAGGTGTGATTTAATAAATAAAAAATAAAATTCTGCGGTTCGGGCACCTCCTCCACCATGACTCTCGCCCGAACCGCTTTTTTTATTTTAACACTTTTCTGTAACTCGATTGAGAATATTTTGTTTTTTTACTATAATATGACGATTATTTTGAAATTTATTTTTCAATAAATAGAGGAAATATATGTCAGAAGTAAGAGTTCGTTATGCGCCTTCTCCAACTGGTATGCAGCACATCGGTGGTGTTCGTACTGCACTTTTCAATTATTTGTACGCACGTTCAAAAGGCGGTAAGTTCATTCTTCGTCTTGAAGACACAGACCGCACACGTTATGACGAAAAATACGTAAAAAATCTTTATGATACAATGGCCTGGCTCGGAATCGACTGGGATGAAGGCGGAGACAAGGGCGGAGAATACGGTCCTTATGTTCAGAGTGAACGCTTTGCCCTTTACAAGGAATATGCTCAGAAGCTTATTGAAAACGGTGAAGCATATTACTGTTTCTGTGATGCAGAACGCCTTGACCGCATCCGAAAAATCCAGACAGAAAACAAAATGGCTCCTGGCTATGACAGAAACTGCCGTCACCTTACTCCGGAAGAAGTAAAGGCAAATCTCGATGCCGGAAAACCATATGTAATCCGTCTTAAGGTTCCAATGGAAGGAACAACTGTTTTCCATGACCACATTCTTGGCGATATTGAATGGAAAAACGAAGACATTTCTCCGGATCCTGTTCTCTTAAAGTCAGACGGATTTCCTACATATCACCTTGCAAACATCGTTGACGACCACATGATGAAAATCAGTCATGTAATGCGAGCTCAGGAATGGATTCCTTCAACACCTTTGCATGTACAGATGTATAAATCATTTGGCTGGGAGCATCCTGAATTCTGCCACCTTCCAATGGTAAACGGTCAGGACGGAAAGAAGCTTTCAAAGCGCCACGGTTCAACTTCTGTAAACGAATTCCGTGCCCGCGGTTATCTTCCACAGGCTATTGTAAACTACGTTGCAATGCTGGGCTGTTCATACGAAGAAGGAAAGGAATTCTACACACTTGAAGAACTTGCAAAAGCATTCAAGCTTGAACATCTGAACAAGGCTCCAGCTGTATTTGACTACAAAAAACTTGAATACTTCAACGGAAACTATATCCGCATGCTTTCTGACGAAGAACTTTACAAGTGGACTCTTCCGTTCATCACAGGAACAGGTGACGCTGCCCTTGAAATCAATCCTGAAAATCCACAGCCTGCTCCAAAGGTTGGTCCTGAATATTCAGGAATCGCTCTTGGTGATGACGGAGAACCTGTTTGCGTTGATAAATCAATGAATATGAGTTCTGCTGACGTTAAGGCAAAGCTTATGGCTCTTATGCCACTTATCAAGGAACGCCTTAAGTATCTTACAGATGCTGCCGAAATGGTTCACTTCCTCTTTACAGAACCTGCTGTTCCTCCTGTAGATCAGATTGTTCCTAAAAAGCTTGATGCTGCCAAAACAAAAGAAGTTCTTGAAAAGGCTAAGGACTTTGTAAAGGCTCTTCCAGGTCTTGAACATGAAGCACAGGAAGAACTTGCAAAAAAAATGGCAGAAGAACTTGGAATCAAACTCGGTGACTTTATGATGCCAATTCGTATGGCTGTTACAGGAAGCCGTGTTTCTCCTCCATTGATGGGTTCAATTTTGATTCTTGGAGTAGAAGAAAGTCTTGCGCGTATTGAACGCACTTTGAAAGTATTTTAGATTAGGTCGTCTGTCCGGATTTTTTCGGGCAGATTAGGGCAATTTGTATGGATGACAAAGAATTTGCATTAGAAACAATTTGGAACGATTTTATTGCAGTTGCAAAAATTAATGTTGTTTCTGGTACATATACATTTTTAAAAACTCCAGATACGATTCAGGAATGCACAGATATTTTTTCATTCTTTGAAAGTTCTGCAAATATTTCACTTGTGTATGCAAATGATTTGAACGAATACAAAAACTTTATTGCCCGAAAAAATCTTATTGCAAATATTTTTGAATCTCCAAAAAACTCGCTGACATATCGCTGTATCGTCGACGGGCAGTATCACTGGGTTACAGATGAATTTATCCGGCCAAAGGATTTTTCTCTGCAGAATCCAGTGGTAGTACTTACAAAAAAGTTTGCAGATGAAAAAATCTGTAACGAAAATACTGCAGTCCGCGAGTTAAATTTTGACTTTCATAAAATTCTTCAGGTCGATTTATTTTTCGACACTTATACAATTGTTAAAAATCGCGACGGGGAACTTCCTTCTAGTGAAGCTGCAAAGAAATTCCTTTCACAGTGGCTTCTGGAAACCCGGGAAACAGAAATTATCCATCCGGATGACAGCGATGTCTTTAAGCGAATGACCGAAGTTGACTACATGCGTCGTTTCTTCCTTGAAAAGCGTGGTAACCTTCGTATTCGTTATCGCCGAAAATCTAACGGCGAATTCCGTTGGGTTGTTTTTGAAGCCGTTCCTTCTCCAGATTTTACACTTCAGAATCAGAATATAATGATTTATGTCCGCGATATTGAAGATGAATATGCGGAACAGATGCGAAAGCAGAAATCTCTTGAAAAAATCAGTTTTGAAGATCCTCTTACAGGTTTACAGAATAGAACAGCCTATAATCAGATGGCCGCTACCATGGATAAGCGCACAACCGGAACCTGCGGTGTAATTTTTTCTGATTTGAACGGCTTAAAATACATGAACGATAACTTTGGTCATGCTGCTGGTGATAAATATCTTAAATCTTTTGCAGATTTCCTTAAAAAATCCTTCCGTACAAATTCCTGTTACAGAATTGGCGGCGATGAATTTATAACTATTATCCAGGATTCTACTGAAGACGAGTTTA
The DNA here is from genome assembly GCA_946185185.1 of uncultured Treponema sp. Taxonomy (GTDB): domain Bacteria; phylum Spirochaetota; class Spirochaetia; order Treponematales; family Treponemataceae; genus Treponema_D. The sequence goes on from CAMHIV010000097.1 coordinate 7,375, forward strand.
ACTCAAGAATGACTTCCTTTGTTTCTTGTGCAGAAGCCTTAAAGGATACTTCAGTTTCTGTTGGTTCTGCTTTTGGTGTTCTACCACATGCTCTTGAAGATTTAGTTGCAAAGGCTGAACAGGCAATGTATGCGGAAAAGGCAAAATACCACGAAGAACACCCGGAAGTCGTCCGAAAATAACTTCCGGATGTTTTCTAATCTAATTATTTTTCAAAATTTTCTACTTGTTCTGTAATGAGCGGGATTAACTGCTTTTTGCGGCTAACTACGTCTTTCAAGAAGTATACATTTTTTTCCTGTCTCTGGAATGTAATGAATGATTCAAATTTTGGATCATATTCAATCAAAAGAATACTTGAAAGCTGAGTAATATCTGTTACAAGCAGTGCAGAGAAAAGCGCTTTGTTTGCCCGTCGTTCAATTTCCAGTTCTTCAAGGAATTCGTTCTT
>CAMHIV010000098.1 GCA_946185185.1 uncultured Treponema sp.
AAGGCTTCTCTATAAAAAAGAAAGCTTTACTATTTATTACTCATGTATTTGGAAAAGCATTTTCACCGGAGACGAAGAAAAAATGGTATGATTCGGTTTCACAATGGGGAAACGGCAAACATACAGAAAAAATAGCGAGGAAACATATGGCAGGAAACACATTCGGCTCAATTTTTAGAATAACAACATTTGGAGAAAGTCATGGAACCGGACTTGGAGTTATTATCGATGGATGCCCTGCCGGAATCCCTGTTAAACTTGAAAAGATTCAGGAAGCACTTGATAAAAGACGACCGGGAGCAGCTGTAAACGGAATAAAAACCGCTGCCGTAACACAGAGAAACGAACCAGACAAGGCAGAAATTCTTTCCGGCGTGTTTGAGGAAAAATCAGAAGGCACTCCAATTGCAATCGAAATCCGAAACACTTCGCAGCACTCAAAGGATTATGGAAACCTTGTAAATACTTTCCGCCCGGGTCATGCAGATTACGTTTACGACGCAAAATACGGTTTCCGAGATTACCGTGGCGGCGGAAGAGCCAGTGGCCGGGAAACGGCAGCCAGAGTTGCAGCGGGTGCGGTTGCAGCAATGTTTCTTGAAAGCCAGGGAATCAGCGTAAAAGCATACACACTTAAAGCTGCCGGAATAAAGTGCGGTAAAAAAGATTTTTCTCAGATTGAACAGAATTCAATGCGAGCCCCGGACAATGAAGCCGCAAAACTTATGGAAGCAAAAATTGAAGAATTCCGTTCAAAGGGCGACAGCGCCGGTGGAATTATCGAATGCGTAGTACAGGGAGTTCCTGCAGGTCTTGGAGAACCAGTATTCGATAAGCTGGATGCAGAAATTGCAAAAGCAATTCTTTCTATCGGTGCAGTAAAAGGTATTGAATTTGGACTTGGCTTTGATGCTGCAGATTCAACCGGAAGCGAAAATAACGACAAAATGAGCGTAAAAGACGGAAAACCTGTATTCAATACAAATAATGCCGGAGGAATTCTTGGCGGAATCTCAAACGGAAACGACATCGTATTCCGGCTTGCTGTAAAACCAGTTCCAAGTATTTTCCTGGCACAGGAAACAATTTGCAAAGAAAACGATAGTTTTGCAGGAACCTCGCTTGAAATTAAAGGACGGCACGACGTTTGTCTTTGCCCAAGAATCGTTCCTGTTGTAGAAGCGATGACAAGCATAGTTCTTGCAGACATGCTGCTCCGTAACCGTTCTTCAAGATGATTATTATGAAAAAACTAATACTGAAACTGAAAAATAAAAAGTTCGCCGGGATTATTCTGGGAGCAGTCTTGCTATCTGCCTTCACAGTTACAACCGGAGTGCGAACCTACACTCTTCACAGACCCGGCACTGAAACACAGACGACAGAAGCAGAACTTTCCGCTCTTGAAAAACTTCTCGATGAAAAATATGCAGAAAGGCGCAGTGTGCTAAAATCACTGCCATACCCTGTAAAGCCTGCTGAATTAAATGTTCTTGCCGAGTCAGCAATAGCCATAGATGCTTCAAATGGAAATATCCTTTACGAAAAAAATGCCGACGAAATAATTCCACCTGCAAGCATGACAAAACTCGTAGTGCTTTATGTTGTTTTTCAGGAAATAGCCACAGGAAGAATTTCTCTTTCTGATACAGTTCCACTTCCGCCGGAAACCTGGGCATGCAATATGCCGCCACATTCTTCGCTCATGTTTCTTGGGAAGGGTCAGCTGGTAACTCTTGAAGAACTTATGCTCGGCTCCGCAATCTGTTCCGGGAACGATGCAGCCTGTGCAATTGCCGAATATGTTTCCGGAGGAATGGAAAATTTTATCGCCCGGATGAACGCAGAAGTTTCCGCACTTGGCCTTACTAAAACTCATTTTGTAGATGCGAGCGGCTACAGCGAAAACAATATGACAACTCCCCGGGAAATGGCGTACTTTTCAAAGATTTATCTTTCAAATTACCCTGAAGCAATCGAAAAATTTCATTCAAAACTGTCCTTTACTTATCCGGAAGAACATAATCTTCCATGGGAAGACAGAGCTTTGCCAAGACATCAGGATTTTTCAAACGGACTTCCTGAAAAGATTACAATGCCAATTTTTCAAAAAAATACAAATCCACTTTTGGGAACACTTTCCGGCTGCGATGGTTTAAAAACCGGCTACATCGACGAAAGCGGCTACAACCTTGCGCTCACTGCAGTTCGAAACGGAACCAGAATTATCAGTGTTACAATGAAAGGCCCCGGCTCAAATACAAAGGAAGGCCAGGAAGGACGCGTCCACGACGGAACAGAAATTATGGAATGGGCCTTTAACACTTTCATGGACTACAAAAATCCTCTGCTTCTCAGAACTTACAAAATTCCACTTGTATATTCAAAACATCGCAGGGCAAATCTTGTACCCGCTTACAGACCGGAAGCACTTACTGTTCCGATTATCGCAGCAAGTAACAAAGAAAACCCTCTGGAAGAAATCAGCATAAATCTTGAACTTCCAAAAATTCTGAGGGGAAGATTGCTTTCCGGACAGGAATACGGAGCAATTGAATATTATCTGGGAGAACACCTTTTGGAACGGATTCCGCTTGTAAGCGAAAGAAACGAAGAAAAGGCAAATATTCTGCTTTGTGCAGCAGATTTCTTTGCCTCTCTTACACTTTTCTAACGTTCAAGCAGATAACGAAGCGGAACAACATCAAAGCCCGCATCAAGAATTGCACTCAAAAGCAAATCCAGATTGTCGTACAGATAATTTTCTCGGGTTCCGCTTGAAATACCTACTGTCACAGGAACAATACCGCCGCCATTGGACTTAAAGTGCTTCATGTACATATCGATTATCGTTGATGCATTTACATATTTTCCACGACCGTAAATTGCGTCTTCAAAAGAAGTTGAATCGCGGACATCAAGGTACGGCATTACATAAGTGTAGCCCGCATTTTTTCCAGCCTCAATAATCTTTTCGCCACCTTCATAAACCGGATCATGCCACATAAGAGAAAGTTCCTTTGAAGTACAGGAATAATATTCATCTTCATTTCTTGCAAGACCACGACGGATAAAATCTTCATCGGCAACAAAGCCTGACTGATTTATACGGCTGGAAGTAAAGAACATAGAAGCCGCTTCATTTTTCGAAACAGAAATCTGCCTTGTCTCGTTTGGATACCGGCGTATAAACTCTCCGTTGATGAAGAAGGTTCCGGTTACATTGTAAAGTCCCATTTCATACAGAATACGGGTAAGGCCGTCTGCATTGTCGTAAGCATCAAAAACAAAGGCTACCTTTTTCTTTTCTGCAGTCTTTTTTACGCTTTCGGAATACACCGGATTTGTAACAGCCTTTCCGGTAAGAGTTCGTATAAACAGCGCATTTTCGTAATTTTTATTAGGCGTATCCCCGCAGAAAAGTCTGTAGCGGCCGTTTCTGGAAATGTCCACATGCTTTTCCTGCATACCAATTGATTTCCAGGTTCTAGTATCCGGTGAATAGGCAAAAGCATAACCGTTTCCGCTTTCTGCAATTATACGGCCGGAACTTCCATCCCAATAACCGTTCGTAGCAGAGGTGGCCGCTACAGCATCAGAGTATTTTTCGTAAATATCCCAGCGGCGGATTGAGCGGCTTCCACCAATATAAAGAGTGTTTAAGCCGGCCCAGGCAATTGAATAAACCTGCTCCCCGGTAAGGTCAGAAATCTTTTTCCAGGTAGTAGTGTTATAAACATGCACTGTTGAACCGGAACTGAAGGCACACTTTGTCTTATCTTTTGAAAGAATCGGAAGTCCGGAATCTTCGATTTCAATGATTTTTGTAAGCTTCTGGTCAAGACGATAAACCGAAGAAACGATCTTATCACTGTTGTAAGGCAAGCTTCGGGTCCAGATGAATGGAGTCTGATTTTCTGTCCACATAATCTGAGCTTCAAGAAGTGAAGACTTTAAATCAAAGAACGGACCAGAATAAATTACATCAAAATAATCGTAGGTCTGACTGTTGATTCCGTAATAAGTAAAGGTTTTTCCATTCTGAATAAAAACAAAAGCAGAAACTTCGTCGTTTACGCTGAAGGTATCACGGCTTGAAATGAATGCGCTAGGAAGTCTTCCGATTGCAGTGCCTTTACCGATTATGTTCGAATAAAGTCCCAGGGTATAAAGTTCCTTTGCACTAATTCTGTAAACCAAATCCCTGTCGATGTAGATAAGATATTTTCCATCCGCCCAGTTTACGGCATTAATCGTTCCATCTCCAATTTTGCGATATTCTTCGGCAACTTCAACTCCGCGAATCATTGCATCCGGATTACAAAAATAAATTGCGCCGTTTTTTGTATAAACGAAAACAGAACTGTCGCTCAGCCATTTTACAGGAACAGTTTCGTAGCTGAAGCTGGATTTTTCATCGATTACAATTTTCTTTTCTTTTTCAACACTTTCAAGAATCAAACGACCTGTTGCGTAGCCGGTCTTTTCTGAATAGCAGAGCCATTTTCCATCCGGGCTTACGCTCATCGGCGCCAGGCGCATTGAGTTCAAAGGAATTTCTGGAGAATAGTTTTTCCATTCGATTTCCTTAGTTCGGATATTCATCCAGGCTGTACCATAACGATTTCTTATCTGAAGGAAGGCTCCACCGTAAAGCATTTCCATTTTTTCCGGGAAGCAGGTCAAAAGCTTTGGTTCTGAACCAAGAACTCCATTTTTTATGGAAGCCGTAAAAAGAGAGCCATACGACATTGTTCCCGGCAGCTCGTGGCGAATCGTGTAAACAATCTGGTCATTTTCGTTTATTTCTGCATCTCCAAACCGGATTCCGGCAAAAACGGCCGAAACACTAAACAGGGACACAAAAATAAAAAGAATTCTTTTTAAGTTTTCTCTCATTTATGCAACTCCGCACTAACAACAAGAACATTAAGCTCCTGCTCCAGCTCATTAAGCTGTTTTTCAATAGCTCTAAACTGGTTCTTTCTTTTTTCCTTATATGACTCTGAATAGCGTTCATACATCAGGTCAAAAAATTCCTGTCCATGAAAATTTCGTTTTTCACCGCACCAAGGGCAATAAACAAATTCACTATCAAGATTTCTTCCACAACCGTTACAAACCATATTTAAGCTCCAGTCTATAGTATTTACAAGTTCGAATATCGAGTTTTATAGATTTACTATGAAAATTGGCTACCAGTCGATAAACATTGTGTAAAACCGTGCACTAGTGCACTACACGCTGTTCGTGGCAAAGGAACTTATTTTATGCCGCATTCGCGACAACCACAAACAGAGTGTTTTTCCACAACGCTTCTCTCCTTCGCACCAATTTTTATGGTGTTTCAATTAAACTCGGCATTCAACCTTCTATTTAATCAATGTTAAAGGGTCTACCAATTTTCCGTTTTTATAGACGGTAAAGTGGAGATGAGGACCGGTTGAATAGCCGGTGGAACCTACCAGACCTATCTGACTGCCCTGACTTACCCATTGACCCTTATGGGCAAGAATTTTTGACATATGACCATACAAAGACTGATAGCCGTTTGCATGTCGTATAATCACATAATTTCCAAAAACAGGACTCACTCCAGTAAAAGCAACTGTACCTGTAGAAGCAGCAACTATCGGAGTTCCTGTCGGGCAAGCCATATCAACGCCAGTATGATTTGAGCGGGCTCCCGTAAATGGATCTTTTCTAGGACCGAACAAGCTTGAAAGGCGGTATTTTCCCTGAATCGGGCATTTAAACAGTTCTCCCATTGCCTGCTGAAGTTTATTCATATCCAGTTTTGCACCAGGAATAAAAAGCACCTGACCAACAGAAAGAGTCGCTGAATCCAGTTCATTTACATCCAGCAAATCTTCCATTGTAATTCCAAATTTTGAAGAAAGACCTGCAAGAGAATTGCCTTTCTGCACCGTATAAAAAAGTCCGTCCAGCGAAGGAATTTTTAATTTCTGCCCTGCACACAAGGTACGAACGTTTCCAATATCGTTTACAGCAATCAAAGTTGAAATATTATTCAAACCGAATTTTTTTGTAATTCCGCTGATAGTATCGCCCTGCTGAACCTTATAGGTCTGAAATTTTACAGGCTGGCGGAAAAGCTTTTCCATATCTTTTTCAGAAACTTTAGAAGAGTTCAATAAAGTTCCGTCGGAATCGTAATCACGACTGTCTTCCAGAGCAAAGGTTGTCATCGCTTTTGTAAGAAGTTCAATTTCTGCGTCGTAAGAATTCTTCAACTCAATTTTTGAAGGAAATTTCTGCGAGTAGGTATATGCAGAATGAAATAAGGTAAACAAAAGTGCCGAACAAACTACTCCTGCAAATGCGATTGATATAATTTTCCATTTCTGAACAACAATATCGATTGCCCGTCCGGTATTCTTGCAAAGATTTTTTATTGCAGAACAATCCGGGAATAATACCGGTTCGCGGTAGGAATAAGTTTCCTGAGAATCATACCTTTTATAATGATTAAAATGATCAAAAAATCTTTCCCTTAGAGATTCTAAGATTTCATCAAAATCAAAACGGCTGGAATTTTCATAGCCTACATAACTTACTATTTCCATACTTTGTATATCGACAGAAAAACTTTCCCATATTAGAATATATTTTCAAGGAGCGGGCAAACTTGAACACAAATCGAACTGCAAAAAAAGACTTTCTATGGCTCTGCATACCGCTTGGAATTTTAGCCGGCTTTATCCTTAAACTTTTCGTAATAGACATTCTTCATATTTCAGGACACTCAATGGAACCAACCTTTTCAAACGGAGATTCAGTTCTTGTAAATCGCCTGGCCTATGGAATTGCAAAACCATACAGAACAACTTTTTTTGTACAGTGGGCAGAACCGCTTACCAATGACATTGTTATTTACTTACATGACAACAAAATAGTAATAAAAAGATGCACTGCAGTTGCGGGGGACCAACTGGATTTTTCATGTGATTCGGGGTATAGTCTAAAGGTGAATGGGATTTCTGTGGAACTTTCCGTTGAACAGTACCAGAAGATGAAATCTTATTCAAAAGTTCCGGAAGGCTATATCCTTGCATTAGGCGACAATCCTTCCGATTCAATTGATTCCAGGGATTATGGTTTTGTTTCCGTAAAAAATGTTACGGGTAAGGTTCTGTGCAAATGAATGATTATTTTAAAAAGCCGGCATTAATTTCTCTCCTCATTCTTACACTGATTGCTTTCGGCTACATTTTTTCCAAATATGCAATTCTTGCCGTAACACCGATAAACAAAATCACAGCACCTGTAACTCAATCCGAGCGAGGTTCCATTGTCGACCGAAACGGAAAACCTCTTGCAGTACAAACAAATTTTTATCATGTCGGAGTTACACCTCACCTTGTAAAAAATCCTGATAAGTTCGCCGGCGATATCTGTGAACCTCTTGGAATGAAAAAACAGGAAATTCTTTCCATATTGAATCAGGCCGACAAAGCTAGTTTTGTTTACCTAAAGAAAAAGGTTGATCAGACGGTTTACGCTGAACTAAAAAAAATCACTGAAGAAAAAAATTACATGTTCGTAACCTTCGACCGCATTCCTGGCCGGGTTTATCCTGAAAATGCACTTGCAAGCCAGCTTATCGGCTACATGGGCGAAGAAGGAAAAGGGCTTGCCGGTATTGAATATTCCATGCAGGATTTTCTGCAGCCAAAACAAAAAAGCGAAAATACAAAACCAGAACCGGAAAAGAATATTTATCTAACAATAGATGCAAACCTTCAGTACAAACTG
>CAMHIV010000099.1 GCA_946185185.1 uncultured Treponema sp.
GAGTTTCTCTTTCGATATCCTCTTTCTTCAAAGAAACTCCAAGTGCATCTGCCATAACCCGTGTATTTTCAGAAATATCAAGAAGATTTCCACCTTCGCAGGCAATAACAACATTCTTGTCTTTCATGAAGTCAGCCAATTGAGATGCAAACTTATCATTATCCATTCGGACCTGGTTCAAGAAGTAAATAACTGTAAATTCATGAATCTGAGCAAGACGCTGGCAGCATTTTACAAGGCGGTTAGAAAATTTCTTTCCGAGTTCAGTTTCAACAACATTTTCTGCAAAAACAAAGAGCATATTTGGTGTATCTCTCTGAATTCCCGTATTCTGCTGTTCTGCTTTGCCGGTTTCGAACATAAGATTCTGCATAAAGTTTTTATCTGCCGAAACTTCTGAAACTTCCGGAACAGGAACGTCGTCAGAATCTTCGTCCAAAGTTTCAGGATCGGCTTCAACAATTTCACCGTCTCCATCACCGCCGAGCTTGTTTGATTCAAGTTCTGCATCAGAAGCAACCGGAATATCAAAAATAGAGAAGCCTTCTATATTTTCTTCCTGATTCATGATTTCTTTTAAGCGGTCTTCCATAGAGCCGGATGGTTCAACAGGAACGGAAATCTTGAGCACAGGTTCGCTTCTGAATTCTTCTTCGCCACCCTTGCTTTCAAGTTTTGAATTTTCGATTTCTTCTTCAGAAGCTTCAGGAATATCCATAATCGAAAAATCACCTTCGTCATACATTTTGTTCTGACCAAGAATTTCTGCAAGTCTTGCGTCCATTGCGCTAGTCTGATCAGAACCATTTTCTTCTGTTACTTCTGTATTCAAAACTTCATTTTCCATAGTTTCTTCACCCACTCCCACTTTTTCTTTTTCATTTAATATTATTTCAACTTCTTCATTATTGTCGTCGTCCGCTTCATCGTATGTAATGATAGAAGGATTTTCTTCAGAATCTTCATTCACAGTTGGAATGGCCGATTCATCCCGGTTATCAATTCTAAGAAGAACAGTTTCAATTCCACCCGGATTTTTCTTATACAATACCTGACAATCTTCATCAGTCTTAAATTCTTCGTTTTCATCACTGATTCTGATATGAGCTAATGAAGGACAATCGCTGAACCAATTATCTTCAAGTTCTTTAAGATTTTTAGGAAGCACAATCGTCTTTAAACTTGTACAGCCAGAAATTGCGCCTGAACAAATTTTTGTAACGGAATCAGGAATTACAAGTGTTTCAATAGAAGAACAACCGTCAAAAACTCCTTCTGGCAAAGTTTTTACGCCATTACAAAAAGGAATTTCTTTTAAAGATGAACATTCAGAAAACAAACCTTCCGTAAAATCTTCTACTTCCATCGGCATTTCAACCTTTGTAAGCGATTTACAGCCACAGAACATAAACGGCGAAAGTTCCCGAAGATTTGCCGGTAAATGTACCATCTGCAGTTCTGTAGAATTACAGAATAAGTTTGCGCCAACAGATTCAACTGATTCTGGCAGAATAATATTTTTTATAGCGCAGCAGGAAAAAGCTTCTTCTTCAATACGAGTAGGACCATATGGAACCGTACCGGTAAAATCGAAAGATGAGGAATCAATTCCAACAATACATTTTCCGCCGTCTGAATATACAAGACCATTATTTTTTGATGTAGATTCGTCCATACATTATATTTTAATTCGATTTTTAAGGATTCGCAAGGAAAACAAGGGCAATTCCGGGTAAAAAAAGACTTACATATTTACACCGATAGAAATAACATATTGCCAGGCATTTAGAGGAATATTGTATGAAGCTCCTACAACTACAGCCGGGAAAGCTACCTGCTGCATATATACGCGTAGACCGGCTCCGGGACCGTGAGCAAAAACAGCAGAATCATCGGCATCTTTTGCAACGGCACATTCGTAAGAACCGTAAACCGCTACCGTAGCAATTTTTTTCTTAAAGATGGAACCTTCCAGCATAAACGACGATGCCGCAATCCGTTCTGTGCGGAATTTTGAATACAAAATTGTTGAACCAACATCTCCTCGAGTTGCCTGGAAAAGAATATTTTTATTGAAGTTCATTGTTCCAGCAGCTTTCAGTACACCTCGCAGGCGCGGAACAAACGGAATATTTAATTCACCGCCGGCATAATATTCCTGGATAAAGTTTCCATCGTAATCAAAACCAATCGAAGAACGAAGATTTAATGAATTGGAAAGCAGATACCAGCCGTTCCAGTTCACGTCGGAGAATGAAAGTTTTGCTCCGAAAAGCCACATATTAACAACGGGATCTTCATCATGATCCCAGATATTTGCAAGAGAATAGGAAGAATCGAGGGAAACTTTGAAAAACGAAGAAATTTTTTCTTCAAGGGTCAAGCTTCCACGAATCATAAAGGAATCAGCCTCATAAACTGTATCTTTGTAAAAATCCGTAATATCATTTTCTTTATAAACTACAGAAAAAAAAGTTGAAATTCCAGGATGACTTATATCAACTGCGGGCTTGGAAAACATGACCATCCCGTTGTACATATTTTTTTTAACTACACCGCCGGCAATAATATTGTTCTTTTTGCCAAATGCGTTCATGTTCATAAGCATAAAGCCACCCATAAGACCGTCGCTAGAATAGGATGCAAATGGCAGCGGAAGAAAAGTAATCTTTTCTTTAACCTGCACTACAAGAGTTTTTTCCTGAACTGTAGCATTTACCTCGCTGAAAATACCTTCAGCCTGCAAATCTGTTTCTACGTTCTTGAGTTCCAGCTTTGAAGAATCCTTTCCAATATATTTCTTTAAAATATTCTGAACATAGCTTTCTTTTGTTTTTTTGAGCCCGGAAATTTCTATTGTTTCAATGAATACTGTTTTTGCAGATTCGGATTCTTCCTGGGAGAAACCTAAAAAAGGGGCAAAAAATAAAATGAAAATGACAAGAAAAAGTTTTTTCACTTATAAACTCTCTAAAAAAAAGGCTATCCAATAAGACTGCAACAAACGATCATTGAGCTTGTCGAAATGACCATTTGAAACATAAATGGAGATTTCGACTGGCTCAACCACCGTAAGAACTTCTTATCGAATAGCCCCTTCATTTTTAAATCAATTTTATAGCTGAATTAGCGATTCAAATATTCAACTACCAGCTGGCCCATTTTCTTTGTGCCAACGAGTTTGCCGTTTGCTTTTACTTCGTTAATGTGGCTACCGGCGATATCACCTGTGCGCCAGCCGTCGTCGAGTACAGCGTTTACAGCGTTTTCAATTTCTTTTGCTTCTTTTTCAAGGCCGAAGCTGTAGCGCAAAAGCATTGCAGCAGAAAGGATTGTTGCCAATGGGTTAGCCAAATCTTTACCTGCAATATCAGGAGCAGAACCGTGGATTGGTTCATAAAGTCCAGGACCTTTTCCGTCTCCCAAAGAAGCAGAAGCGAGCATACCGATAGAACCAGTAATCTGGCTTGCTTCGTCAGAAAGGATATCACCGAACATGTTGCTTGTAGCAATTACGTCGAACTGGCGTGGGTTACGAACAAGCTGCATAGAAGCATTGTCGATGTAAAGGTAAGAAAGTGTTACATCCGGGTAATCTTTTTTAACATCTTCTGCAACACGGCGCCAGAGCTGTGAAGAGTTCAAGATGTTTGCCTTATCTACAACACAGAGTCTCTTCTGGCGTTTCTGAGCATATTCAAAGCCCATGCGAACGATGCGTTCAATTTCAGGGCGTGTATATTTTTCTGTATCCCAAGCTGTGTTCTGATCTTCGCTTGTTCCGCGTTCACCAAAGTAGATACCACCAGTAAGTTCACGAACGATAAGAATATCAAGACCATCGCCTACGATTTCATCTTTAAGTGGACATGCATCCTTAAGCTGCTTCCACATTACTGCAGGACGAAGGTTAGCAAATACCTTCATGCCGCCGCGAAGACCAAGCAATGCTTTTTCCGGACGAATTTCAGAAGGAAGTGTATCCCATTTTGGACCACCAACAGCACCAAGCAAAGCAGCGTCGCTGTCCAAAGCAACCTGAAGCTGTTCCTGTGGAAGCGGATGACCGAACTTATCGATTGCAACACCGCCGGCAATTACATTTGTGTAATTCCACTTGTGACCATATTTTTTTGCAACAGCGTCAAGAACGTTAACAGCTTCTGCAACTACATCAGGACCGATTCCGTCGCCAGGAATCAAAGCAATAGTCTTTTCCATTTATATTTCCTCTATTAAATGATTTCTATTTGTAGTAATTTTACCGAATTGAATGGTTATATGCAATGAAGCGTAAAAATCAAATGGAAAAATCCAGAAATCTGATGTAAAATAAAATAATGAACATCATTACAAAAAGCAGCGAGCGCGTAAAAGTTTGGGCTGTAGTTTTTGCGTGCTTTTTAGTTGGTTCAGGGGCATTTTCCCAGCAATTTAAAATAGAACAGAGCTCAGTTCCAGAAGCCTTCTGGCAGGCAGAACTTTCATTTCCAGATAGACAAAGACAAATTGACGACACTCTTTCTCTAAACAGTCTTTATGCTTTTGATTCTTTTAAAAATCAGGGCGAATTTTATGTTTCCGTAGGCAAGGCAGTTCAGAGTTTTTCGATTTTTGTAAACCAGGAACGGCTTGATACAAGTGCTTTTAAAGCCGGAAATTCTTATAAAATTAATTTTTCAAAAATCGCCCGGGACGGAAAAAATATTCTGCAGGTAGCTTCTATCCGGACAAAACGAAACGGCGCAGGCAAAGATTATAAGGTCAGAATTTCTATTCCTTACCCGTCTTTAAAAGAAGGAACTCCTGGAGAGGTTGGAATCGACAAAACAGTTTTCGACGTAATTTCCGAAATAATCCAGTCTGATGTTGAGCATGGCTTTTCGAGCGCACAAATCGCAGTGGCAAAAAACGGTGCACAGATTTATAAAAATTCCTGGGGATACCTTAATTCCTACGATTTGGACGGACTTCCGCTCCCATTAGAAGAACGCACAAAAGTTACTAATGATACTCTTTTTGATTTGGCTTCCTGCACAAAGGTTCTTTCAGTAAACTGCGCACTGGAATATCTTATTTCCGGAAAGAGACTTTCACTTGAAACAAAAGTTTCTGACATTTTAGGCGAAGAATTTTATAAAAAAACTATAAAATCAAAATACAAGTACGGTTCAATTCCGGGTATTGTGCAAAACAAAAAATTAAAAGAAGAAATTACAATCCGTGATCTTGTATGTCATCGCGCAGGCTTTCCACCTTGTCCCTGCTACTACAACAAGAATTTCAATTATGCAGTTCAGAGGCGCGAAAAACAGAATCAAAAGGCAAAGAATAAGCTTTATGCAGGCTGTGGTGCCGATGAAAAAACACGGACTGAAACCTATGAAGCCGTTTGCAAAACTCCGCTTTTGTATAAGCCGGGAACAAAGGTTTTGTATTCTGACGTGGATTATATCATTTTGGGATTTGTTGTAGAAAAAATCACCGGAGAACGGCTGGATGAATTCTGCAAAAAAACTTTCTGGGAGCCTCTTGGACTGGAACGAATAGCGTTTAATCCCCTTCAAAATGGATTTTCAAAGGAAGACTGCGCCGCAACGGAGCTTAGAGGAAATACCCGCGGAGGAACTCTTCTTGATTTTGAAGGAAGAAGCGAAACAATTCAGGGAGAGGTCCACGATGAAACGGCTTATTATTCGATGGCAGGAATTTCCGGACATGCGGGACTTTTTTCTACGGCAGAAAATGCACTAAAACTTCTTTTTGCACTAAATTACGGCGGCTATGGGAACCTTCAATTTTTTGCCAAAGATGTAATCGATACATTTTTTTCACCGCAGAGCGAAGAACGAGCAAACTGGGCTGTCGGCTGGTATCATCAGGGAAACGACCGGCGCTCATGGAATTTTAGTCAAAGCGCTTCCAGAAGAACGGTGGGACACAACGGCTGGACAGGAACCTTTGTAATGATTGAACCGGATGCAAATCTCCAGCTTGCATATTTTACAAGCAAAAGAAACACCCCGTTCAACGAAAACAATACCTTCGAATTTGACGGCTCATATTTTACAAGCGCAAATTACGGCTTTATTCCGCAATTGATTTTTGAAGGAATGACAAATGGAAGCAGCAAAACCCGAAGTCTTATCCTTTTACTTGGCGATATGGCTCACGATAAGTTCCGGCTGGTGGACTTGGAAAGGGTAAAAGGCGAAAAAGTAACCGACTCTTCACACCCGATTGTTCAGGCAGCATACTCAATTCTGGAAGTATTTGTAAAACGGGCAGTTAAGGACGGCTCCCAGGAAGCACTTGGGCTTGCAAAAGAATCTCTTAAATGGCTTTCTACCGAACGGGATGCCGAAGAAATTGAAAAAATCAAAGGATTATTAAAATGAAAAAAGTAATTAGATTCATAGCAGTAGTTTCTGTTTTGTTTTTTGCAGGCACATCATTTTTTGCACAGGATAATAAACCGGCAAAAAAGCAAAGAATCCAGGTTGGCGCCGAGCGAATTGAAAAATACCAGAAGCTTTTAAAAAATAAAAAAGTTGCTCTTGCAGCAAATGCAACTTCTGTAATCGTGCATTCAGACGGAACCATGATTCACGACCTTGATTTTCTGCTTCAGAATAGAATTGAAGTTACAAAAATTTTTGCCCCGGAACACGGTTTTCGCGGCAATAACGAAGGCGGAAAAATTATTTCAAACGATGTTGATCCAAAAACCGGAGTTCCAATTCTTTCGCTATATGGAAAATATGTAAAGCCTTCAAAAGAAGCTCTGGACGGCATTGATGTAATGATTTACGACATTCAGGATGTAGGCGCCAGATTTTACACATACATAAGCACAATGCATTATATAATGGAAGCCTGTGCCGAAAACAATATTCCGCTTGTGATTTTTGACCGTCCAAATCCGAATATCGACTGTATTGCAGGTCCAATCCGCGACGAAAAATTCAAATCCTTTGTAAGCCTTGATCCGATTCCTGTTGCCTATGGAATGACAGCCGGCGAACTTGCAAAAATGATAAACGGTCAGGGCTGGCTGAAAAACGGCGTAAAGTGCAATCTTACTGTAATACCCGTAAAAAATTATACGCGAAAAACACGATATGTTCTTCCAGTTCCACCTTCACCGAATCTCCCGAGTGAAAGAGCCGTTAGATTTTATCCGTTTTTGTGTCTTTTTGAAGCAGCTGTTGTAAGTGAAGGACGAGGAACACTGCAGCCTTTTACAGCCCTTGGATATCCGGATAAAAGCTTTGGTGATTATGTTTTTACACCTCACGATATTCCGGGAATGGCAACAAATCCAAAATTCAACGGCAAAGAATGTTACGGACTTGATTTATCGGAAGAACCGCTTTACGACGAAGAAAGCATTTTTACGCTTAAACATTTTATGTATTTTGCAAAAAAGATAGGTTCTGCCAAAGAAATGGTAAATCAACCGCTGGGACTTGCTCAACTCTGGGGAAACGACAAGTTAATTGAACAAATTGACAGCGGCATGACGGAAGAAGAAATCCGTTCAACCTGGCAGGAAGATACCGCTCAATTTATAAAAGATAGAAAGCCCTATTTGATTTATAATTGATAATTTTTCTCAATAACCTCTATAAAAATTGATTTTATTTTTTTCACCCTATATTCTAAGCCATCTTTTTATGGGGTAAAAATAAATGATGATTGACAGGCGTCTTTTAAAATCTGTTCCTGAATTATTTCAA
>CAMHIV010000100.1 GCA_946185185.1 uncultured Treponema sp.
CTCCCATGGTTTTTCATACTCGCTTGTACGAAAAATCATGAAAGAGGAAGAATAATTATTTGTAAAGGTATGCAGGATAGGTAAGTTTTGCTTCGGAAATTAAATCCTCTATACTTTTTACACCTTCAGACAGTGCAGGAGCTTTTCCATAGAAAAGGTCGCTTACTGTAAAATCCCGTTCGTATGAAAATTCTTTTACAGGAAGTTCTTTTCCTTCGAATTCTGTTTCACGCATGTCTTTAATCATGTTTTCCCAGGAATCAACAGAATCAATGAGTCCGTTTTCCAGGGCTTGCTTTGCAGTGTAGATTCTTCCGTCGGCAAGTTTTTTTACGTCATTAAGGATAAGATTTCTGTTCATTGCAACGATTCCGATGAACTGGCCGTAAATTTCATCAGAAATTGACTGCATGATTTCAATCTGCTCTTTTGTAAGCGGTTCATTATAGTTGAACATGGTTTTGTTTCGTCCGGAATGAATCGTGGTTGATTTAATTCCAATTTTTGAAAGAAACTCTGTCATGTCAAAGGAACTTCCGGAAATTACTCCGATTGAACCGGTTAATGTATTTCTGTTCGCATAGATTTTATTTGCGGCGCAGGAAATATAGTATCCTCCTGATGCTGCAAGTTTGCTCTGATATGCATAAATTTTCTTTCCCGAAGTTTTGTAGTCCTGCAGGGCAAGATATGCTTCATCGGCTTCGTAAACAGCTCCTCCAGGTGAATTGATAAACAGTGCAATCGCTTTGTTGTTGGAATCTTCTTTAAGTTGTTTTATTGTGGATAGAAGCCATTCCTGATTATAGGTTCTGTTTGCGTCCTGAATTACGCCGGTAATGTCGAGTTTTGCAATGTAGCCGTTCTTTTCATTTTTGAAAATCTTCTTGATTTCATGCTTCTGCTTAGGTTTATTTTTCAATACAGAAGAATTATCTAGTATATTCAATGCTCCAAGGATAACTGATACTGCAATTACGATAATTAAAACTGTAAAACCTGTCTTTTTTGAATTTTTCATTTTAGCCCTCCAAATCTTCTTTTGTGATTAAACCGAGAGTAACGGCTTCTTTTAGCATGCTGTGGTATGCGTTTATCATTGACATTTCGCGGTATGGAACAAGCCATAAAAGTCCTAATCCGCATGGAATCATTGCAAGAATCATCCAGCCTAAAAAACTTAAATCCATTACAAAAAGATCGGCTTTGTGTCCTCGTGTTATTGCCATGCTGACTCGAAGTGCTTTTGTAACAGAAAGGTTTTCAAACTCGGTAACAAGGTATTTTGTTTGTGAATACGCGTAATGTTTTACAAATCCCGGGATAATGAACAAAAGCATCCAGAGAAATGTCCATAAAAGTTCCCAGAGTCCTGCAAGAATTGCGCGGGCCCAGTTTGAAAATCCCTGGATAAAATCTTTTCCATAAATTGGATCAGGACTTTTTGACATTTTTATATAAACATAAATCTGTGCGTATACTAAAACCAGTTCAATAAGAATTGTTAAAAACGAGCGCAATTCCGAATAAAAAGACGAGTCCTGAGAAAGTCCGCTCGGAGCCATCTGCATCATTGCGATGTATTCTGAATAAAAATCTTTAAAATCCGGGAATTCAAGGAATCCAATTATTGCGATACAGAAAAGTGTCATCAAAACAGGAACAGTCCAGCGTCGTTTTAGCATATTTCGGGCATATTTTTTATATTTACTTCTATCAAACATGTTTAAAATCTATCCTCTTCTATTTTTACTGTCAAGTTTTCTAATTTTTGCCTTCTAATTCCGAAAGCATCTGTGTGTAATATTTTGGTTCAATGCATGATTCTGGAATTTCACAGCGTGAAAGCAGTTTTTTTAGTTCTTCTTTAATATTTTGAATTTTCAAGGGGTCATCCGATTCAGAAAGAATTTCTATTTCAAGAAAATCTCCCAGCGGAGGAATATTGCATAATTCTAAAGTTGCATTTCCAAAAACTGTTTGTGTGATGTAATCTTCCACATGTTTTGCTTTTTTGTGGGCAAGGAGAAAACCGGCGTCATTAAATAGTGAAATCAATACATTTTCGTCTTTTATTTCTGTTTCTTTTTCGATATTTACTTCGATGTTGTTTTCGGAAAGCTCTTTTTTCTTGTAGGTAACGTAAACGGTTTTATTATCTTTTCCGTTGATATTTTTAATTTCTGTCCGGATTCTTGCTGTTATGTAAGGTTTTTGACCTGGAATTTCTTTTACAGGAATGTGATAGTATAAATCACTGCGCTCTACAGTCTGCTGGTATTGGGCGAAAGTTTTTAATGTGTTTCTGAGTTTTTCTTTGTCATAAACGTGAGCTTTGATTTCAATTTCTAGCATTCTTCCATTATACATGAATTTGAATAAATGATATATTGGTTTTATGAAATTGATTTGTGCCCCTATGGCAACCTTGAGTCATCCCGCTTTTAGAATTCTGATGGAAAAATTTGGCGGTTGTGATGAATATTATACAGAAATGATAAATGCTCCAACTTTGTTGCACGGAGGGCAGTTTGAAAAATTTTATATAAATCCGGCGCCCGTCCCGGAAAAACTAGTATGGCAGCTGACCGGCAAATCTGCTGAACCGATGATAGCCGCTTCTTCAATGTTGTGTAAACTTGGCGGAATTGGTGTTGATTTAAATATGGGGTGTTCTGCACCGGAAATTTTTAACAGCGGCGCCGGTTGTGCCTGGATGATTAAGGATAGAACAGAAACAGAAGAACTTCTTTCCGGGGTGCACAAAGCTCTCTGCGATTACGAAAATGAAACCGGCAAACATATGCGCTTCAGCGTAAAATGCCGGCTGGGAGATGAAAATTTTACAGATGAAACTTTCTTTTCTTTTGCCGAACTTCTTGTAAAAAACGGAGTTGAACGCATAACACTGCATCCTCGAACCAGAAAAGAAAAATATCGCGATCGTCCGCGCTGGGTTTATGCAGAAAAACTTGCAGAATTGTATCCGGATATTTCTGTTGTAGTAAATGGAGATATAAAAGACCGGGAATCTTTTCTTGCGGTTTCAGATGTATGCCCGAAATGTGACGGCGCAATGATTGGAAGAATGGCGGTTCAAAAGCCCTGGATTTTTGCAGAATTAAAAAAATCAACAGACGAAGAAAAATCGCCGGTGGATTTGCTTTCAGTTGGATTGGAATTTATAGATTTAGTTGAACAGTACCAGCCGCCGGAATTTTATAAAACCAGGCTTCAAAGATTTTTTGCGTATTACTGTGATAATTTTTCTTTTGCTCATTACGCAAAAACTCAGATGCTGAATTCAAAATCACTGGAAGAAAGCCGCACCCTCCTTCGTGAATACTTTGAAAAAGTTCCGGCAGACCGGTTTAGAATCAGTTATTAGCCTTGTTGCAAAAACCTATCCTTGACCATTGTCAAAATCGTGTGATATTCTGTAAGGACTGAATTGTCAGTATATTTTAAAAAACAAAGGAAAAAAACGTCATGTCTTTTATTTCTTTTCTTGATGGAGCGGTTTCTGGAGCAGCACCAAGTGCCTCTTCTACACCGCAGTTTTTAAGTACAATTGTTCCTTTTGTACTTATTATTGGTATTTTCTATTTCTTTCTTATTCGTCCGCAGAACAAAAAACAGAAGGAAACTGAAAAGATGATTGCTGCCCTTAAAAAAGGTGACAAAGTTGTTACTATCGGCGGTGTTCATGGAGTTGTTTCTTCTACAAAAGAAAAAACAGTAATCGTTAAGGTTGACGATGGTTGCAAAATCGAATTCAGCCGTTCTGCAATTGCAGGTGTAGAAAATGAAAAGCCTGCAGAAACAAACAAAGATGAAACTAAATCAGAGGATTCTACAACTTCTGAAGCAAAATAAAATAATGGGGAAACAAAAATGAAGAAAACAACACGACTGGTAATTCTTCTTGCTGTTCTTGCAGTGTGTTTTGCTTTCCTGTGGCCTTCAATCAGCTGGTATTGGAGAACTCCAAAAGAAGTTCAGGCATTGGCATTAGGCTCACTGGAAAACATTAAGGATTATGCAACTGCTAGAGCCGGCGAAGATGTAAAAGCTGTAAAGGCTGCCGCAAAAGCAGATGCTGCTTCAAAAATTGATGCAAAATACGAATGGCTTGAAAAAACAGCAGCAAAAAAATACAAGAAGATCGGAGAAAAAGTTCCTTCTCCAATGACTGTTGCCGGAATTTTGAGCGCTTATTCAAATGAAGCTGAACTCCTTGAAGAATTCACAGCAATTTACCGCGATGAAATTCTTAAGGCAAAGAAAAACTATCAGAATTCAGTAAAGCTTGGTCTCGACCTTTCTGGTGGTATGAACATCATCGTAAAGGCGGATCTTGATGCAGCTGCAGCTTCTCAGACAGAAGCAAATGTAATTGCTGATATCGACCAGTTCAAAAAAGATGCCATGGCAAATGCAATTGAAAATCTTTCAAGTCGCATTGACCGCTTTGGTCTTACAGAACCAGTTATTCGTCAGCAGGGTGAAGATCGCATTTATATCGAAATGCCTGGTGCTGCAGAAGCTGATTCAATCAATACAATTATCATGGGTAAGGGTATTTTGAACTTCCGTCTTGTAGACAGTGAAGCAACAGAAAAATTCTCTGAATACTACGCAAATCATGCTGCTGGTACTTTCAACGCTAACGGAGAACTTATTGATACATCTGTAATTCCTTCTGACTGCGAAGTAATGGGTCAGTATACAAAAGATGATTACGGTCTTGATGAAAGAATCGGTTATCTCGTTGTTAAAAAGGAAATTGCACTTGATGGTCAGCACATCAAATCTGCAACTGTAGGTGCAGACAATCTTACAAACCGCCCTGAAGTTGATTTCGTTCTTGACGGCGACGGTGCAGAAATTTTTGCTAAGTTCACAGGTGCTCACAAAGGTGAATATCTTGCAATCGTAAGTGATAACAAGATTAAGTCTTATGCACGCATCAACGATGCTATTACTGGCGGACGCGTTGCAATTACAGGTTTCGGCCTTGAAGAAGCTCAGAATCTTCAGAAGGTTTTGCAGACTGCATGGCTTAATGTTCCACTTTCTGTAGAAAGCCAGCAGGTAATCGGTGCTTCTCTTGGTGAACAGGCTATCCAGCAGGGTATTAAGGCTATCATCGTTGGACTTCTTGCAATCATGGTATTTATGATTATCTGGTACAAAGCTGCAGGTATCAACGCTGTTGTAGCTCAGGTTTTGAACCTTTATATCATGTTCAGTATTCTTTCTGCTTTCAATCTTACACTTTCACTTCCATCTATTGCCGGTATGATTCTTACAATCGGTATGGCAGTTGATGCTAACGTAGTTATTTTTGAACGCATTAAAGAAGAAGTTGCTCTTGGAAAGAGTCGTGCTGCTGCAATTGCAACAGGTTTCGATAACGCTTTCTGGGCTATTATGGACTCGAATATTACAACTTTCATTGCTGCGATTTTCCTTTCCCAGCTTGGAACTGGTTCAATCCAGGGATTCGCTGTCAGCCTGGCAATTGGTGTAATCTCATCTGTATTCACAGCACTCTTTGTATCTCGCCTTATGTTCGATTTCGATACTGATATTCTTAAAGCTACAAGAGTAAGCATTGGCTGGAGGGTAAAATAATGGAAAAGAAACTTCATCAGTTTAGTAAAGCATTTTTGCCTTGCGGTATTTTTAGTCTTGCAATTATCGTTTTTGGTATCGTAGGACTTGTTACTCGCGGAATTAACTTTGGTATCGACTTTAAACCAGGTCTTATCGAAGAAATCCGAATTGCTCCTGCAGCTGCAGAGCTTACATATAACGGAACTGCAAAAGTTACAGTTGATGCATATAAAACAGGTGTTGATTTTGTAATCAGCGGTACTGGTGCAGAAAACGAAACAAAATCTTATTCTTTTGCTGAATACGCAACTGTAAAAGATTTGGTAAACGCAATCAATGTTAATGGTGTAAAAGCTGTATTGAAAACAGACGGTTCAGAAGAATCATATAAGATTTTCCTTAATTCTGCAGTTACAACAGTTCTTTCAAAGAATCCTCTTTATCTTTACGCAGGTAACGAAGATGTTTCTGTAGACAGTGTTCGTGAAGCACTTGCATCTTTGGAAGGAATTTCTGTTAAGGCTCTTGGAAAAGACGGCTTCCAGATTCGTATGGCTGCTTCAGAAGATGAAACAAACCAGAATCTTCAGAATTCAGTTACAGATACATTGGCTTCTGAATTTGGTGCAGAAAAGATTGCAATCATCAAAACTGATTTTATCGGTTCAAACTTTTCTAAAACACTTGCAAGAAAGTCTGTTGTACTTCTTCTTGTAACTGTTCTTTTGATTTGGGTTTATGCAGCATTCCGCTTCCACTGGGACTTTGCTCTTGGTGCAATTATTGCTCTCCTTCACGATGCAATGATTATGTTCACTTTCATCGTATGGACACGCATGGAATTTACAACAACAGTTCTTGCTGCAGTACTTACAATCGTAGGTTATTCAATCAACGATACAGTCGTAATTCTTGACCGCGTTCGTTCTAACTTGAGATTGAAGAAAGTTGACAGCTTTAATGAACTTCTTGATCGTTCACTTTCTGATACTTTGGGACGTTCTATCATTACAACTGTAACAACAATGTTTGCTGTAATTTCACTTTATGTATTTACAACTGGTTCAATCAAAGACTTTGCACTTGCATTGCTCGTTGGTCTTGTAAGCGGTTGTTATTCTTCACTTTTCATTTCAAGCGGCTTCATTTCATTGTTCCGCAAGAACTGGAAACAGGAATATGGTATTCACCATTCATTGAAAAACGATGTTGGCGTTCTTCAGATGGATGCTGGTGTTACTGTATAAAAAATCATTTTTATAGCATGACGTGGACCCGGTTTTATGCCGGGTCTTTTTTTTATTTTATTTCCCTTGTATATTACTTTTATGGAAGTTATTCTGGCTGATGTTTTAGGTTACTGCTTTGGTGTTCGGCGAGCTGTTGATACTGCAACTCTTACTTTAGAAAATAATAATGGGAATAAAGTTTATTCCCTTGGTCCTTTGATTCATAATCAGGTTGCACTTGAAATGCTTTCTGAAAAAGGCTTGTGCGTGCTAAAAGATGATAACCTTGAAAATGTAGAAGCCGGAAGTAAGGTTATAATTCGCGCTCATGGAGTTCCTCCTGAAACATTAAAAAAGATTGAAGAAAATAATTGTGAAGTTATAAATGCAACCTGTCCTAAGGTGCTTGCAAGCCAGAAAAATGCGGCAAAATATGCTGCTATGGGATATACGGTAATTCTTGCTGGGGACCGCAATCACGGGGAAGTTGTGGGAATTGCCGGATATGCCGGTAAAAAATTCATTTTGATTGAAAATTGCAGTGACGCAGAAAAGCTTCCTTTGTTTTCTGCGGATGAAAATGTTGTTTTATTAAGCCAGACGACTTTCAGCAGGGAAGAGTTCAGGGGAATTTCTGAGATTCTGCAAAAAAAAGCACAAAATCTTAAGGTGATGGATACGATTTGTTCTGCAACCAGGGAACGGCAGGAAGCATTGGAAGCGCTTTGTCCAAAGGTGGATGGAGTTCTTGTTGTGGGTGGAAAGAATTCGGCAAATACAAAAAGGCTTTTTCAAATTGCAAGGACAAACTGTAAGCACGCAGCATTTATAGAAACTGCTGACGAAATTCCGGAAGAGTATTA
>CAMHIV010000101.1 GCA_946185185.1 uncultured Treponema sp.
GGATAAAGGGGCGGCTTCGTCTAAATCATGTCTGCACTGAAGAACAGTTTAAGAATTTGAAAAATAATCTCTGCGATATGGGCGCAAGTTATTTGGGGGCTGAAAAAACTCCTGATTTTTCTGATTATCCGGATTTATCGATGTATCTTACCTTTGTAATCTCTCATGACGAACTTGATGAAATCTGGCAGAAGCTAGGCTTAGAATGAGAGATTTGCGTGTTACTGAGAATATCAATTTAATTGTAAAAACTTGTTGAATTCATTATAATTTTCAACCATGAAAGCTATTGAATTAGAAAAAGCATACAATCCAAAAGATTTTGAAGACAGAATTTATAACGAATGGGACAAGGGCAATTATTTTAAGCCTGCAAGCGATGAGGCATCTCCTATTCATGCTGAATATGTAAAAAAATGCGGTTGCAAAGACTGCTCTGGAAAGACTGGAACTTATACCGTGGTAATCCCTCCACCGAACGTAACAGGTGTTCTTCACATGGGACACGGCTTGAATAATACACTTCAGGATATCGTTGTACGCTACCACCGTATGAAGGGTGACAACACTCTCTGGGTAACTGGTACAGACCACGCCGGAATCGCTACTCAGAACGTAGTTGAACGCCAGCTCAAAAAAGAAGGCAAGACCCGCAACGACCTTGGCCGCGAAAAGTTTATTGAACGCACCTGGGAAGTAAAAAACGCTCACCACGACATTATCGTAAAGCAGCAGAGAAAACTTGGTAACTCAACTGACTGGGACCGCGAACGCTTTACTTATGACGAAGGTCTTTCTTTTGCAGTTCGAGACGTTTTCGTTTCATTGTACGAACGCGGACTTATGTATAAAGGTCAGCGTCTTGTAAACTGGTGTCCTCGCTGTGGTACTGCTCTTGCAGATGATGAAGTTGACCACGAAGACACACAGGGTGCAATGTACCACCTTTACTATGAATACGCTGACGGTTCTGGAAAAATCGAAGTTGCTACAACCCGTCCTGAAACCTTCTTTGGTGATACTGCCGTTGCGGTAAACCCAAGCGATGAACGCTATACTTCTATCGTTGGAAAGAAGCTTAAGCTTCCTATTACAGGAAAAGAAATCCCGATTATTGCTGACGAATATGTAGATAAAGAATTCGGAACAGGTATGGTAAAGATTACTCCTGCCCATGACCCTAACGACTGGGAAGTAGGTAAGAGACACAATCTTGAAGTTATCAACCTTTTAACTCCGGATGGAAAACTCAACGAAAACGTTCCTGAAAAATACCGCGGACTTAAACCAGAACAGGCTCGCGCACTCGTAATCGAGGATTTAACTGCTCTTGGACTTTTTAAGGGTGAAGAAAAAATGGTTCACTCAGTAGGTCACTGTTACCGCTGTAAGACAGTTGTTGAACCATACTTGAGCTACCAGTGGTTCGTTAAGATGAAGCCGATGGCAGACAAGGCTCTTGCTGCTTGGAAAAACGGTGAAATTCAGTTCTTCCCTAAAAAATGGGAAAACACATACGAACACTGGCTTACAAATATCCGTGACTGGTGTGTAAGCCGCCAGATCTGGTGGGGACACCGAATCCCTGTATGGTACTGCCAAGAATGTGGCGAAATGATTGTCAGCCGCACAGATCCAACTGAATGTCCAAAGTGCCACGCTAAGGCTGACAAACTCAAGCAGGATCCAGATGTTCTGGATACATGGTTCTCTTCTTGGCTCTGGCCTTTCTCTACTCTCGGCTGGCCGGAAGAAACAGAAGATCTTAAACGCTTCTTCCCAACTAGTGCTCTTGTTACTGCATACGACATCATCTTCTTCTGGGTTAGCCGCATGATTATGGCTAGTCTTGAATTTACAGGAAAGGCTCCTTTTCACGATATCTATATTCACGGACTTGTTCGTGATAAGCAGGGCCGCAAGATGAGTAAATCTCTTGGAAACGGTATCGACCCTCTTGAAATTATCGATTTATATGGTTCAGACGCCCTTAAGTTCACTTTGAGCTTTATGTGTGCCCAGGGACAGGATATTCTTATCGATAAGGACAGCTTTAAGCTTGGTAGCCGCTTCTGTAACAAAGTATGGAACGCAAGCCGCTACATTCTCGGAAATCTTGAAGGACGCACTTTAATTCCTGTAACTGATGCTGACCTTACAGAACTTGATAAATGGATTTACGCACGACTTAACGCTGCTGTAAAAGCAAACCGCGAAGCTCTTGAAAGCTACCGCTACAACGACGCTGCCTCAAGCCTCATGGAATTCTTCTGGAATGAATTCTGTGACTGGTATGTTGAAGCTACAAAACTCAGTTTCTGGCACGGCGACGAACATGAAAAGGATCGTGCAGTTTCTGTACTTTTGAATGTACTCGAAGAATCACTCAGACTTCTTCATCCGTTTATTCCGTTTGTTACAGAAGAAATCTATTCAAAATTGCCGCTTGCTGAAATTGTTGGTAATCGTGCTAAGGCCGGTGCTCAGAAGATTCTCTGCAACTCTGAATACAACGCAATGCTTATCAACGCACCGTTCCCGGAAGTTGCTGCTGAACGGGACAACGCAGATGTTCAGGCTCGATTTGATGCACTCAAAGATCTTATCGGTCAGGTTCGTGCACTTCGCGCTGAATGTGGTATCGACCCTGCAAACAAGATTAATATTGCAATCCTTATTTCTAAGGGCAGTGAAGCAGAAGTTTGCCGCGAAAAAGTTGATATGATTAAACTTTTAGCAGGTGTTGCAAACGTAGAATTTGTTGAAGCAAAACCTGCAAGCTCAGTTGGTACTGTCGGCAAAGGCTTTGAAGCATTCATCCTTGTTGACGGTTCTATCAATAAAGACGCTCTTATCGCCCGCTTTAAGAAAGAAATCGAACAGGAAAGTGTATGGGTAAAACGAAGCGAAGCTAAACTCAGCGGAAATTTTGCACAGCACGCACCTGCAGATGTTGTTCAGGCTGAACGCGACAAGATGGAAGAATCAAAACGCAAGATTGAAAAACTTCAGTCTTATGTTAATAGTTTGTAATTAAAATTATACGAGGAGGCAGATGCATGGCAAAAGCAAAGTATGAGATGAAAATCGAACGCTCCCAGGATATGAAGCCGGAAGAAATGCAGAAACTTAGTGACATGCATATTGCTCCTTATATGCAGCTTGCAACCGGGCTTATCGGAAAGGCTCGGCATGCAGGTGGCAATATGTTCCGTCATCAGATGGATACGCTTGCAATTCTTATCGATTATGGTTATATCGATTCTGTTCTTTTGAAAGCATCCGTTGTTCATGATACCGTTGAAGATATTCCTGATTTTGACAGAAACCTGATTATCAATGCCGATAAAGAGGGTGAAGAAGTTCTGAATCTGGTGCTTGAAGTTACACGCCGTGAAGATGAAGATAAACGCCAGTTTTTAAAACGGATTCTTGATACTGGCAGTCAGAAAGCAAAGATTTTGAAATGTGCCGATCGAATTTCGAATATGATATCCCTTGGCTATGTAACAGATCCTAAATTCATTGAACGATATTGCGACGAAACTGAGTTTTTCCTTTTACCAATGGCAATTGAAATTGACTATAACATGTATCAGGAACTTATAAATCTTATTATGTCGCGGCGGCGCTATCTTGAAGACGGCGGATACTTCTGCAAAGACAGAAAGGAATCGACACCACCAAAAAATTAAGTTAAAAAACTGCCTTCCGTAAAGATAAGAAGGCAGTTTTTTCTTAACGACGAACTGATTTTATAGTTTTGAAAAGAATTCTTACGAGGCAGGTAAGGGCAAATGTTATTGCCATGCTAGGCAATGTACAGCCGGTTGGAAGATCTGTATTCATCAGAAGGCGATAAATCAAAAATCCCAGTATCCATAAAAGTATCTTTTCGTAGTCGATTTTCTTTTCTGAAGAATCTGACTTCAGTACAAAATAGTCTGCCAGCTGAATCGCAATCATCGGTGCAAAAACAGAACCAATCAGGTAAAGGAAATTAGTGATATTGTCCATTGGCCAAATTGCTGCAAGTAAAGTTCCAATAGCGGTTACTGCGATTGAAGAATATTTTTCTGAAATGTGTGGGAAAATCGTTTTCAAGGAAATTCCTGAACTGAATGCATCCAGGAAGGTTGTTGTAACTGTTGAAAGAATGATAATTACAAGTGCAATTGTTCCGAGTCCTGCTTTTACCATAATTGTTGCAACTTCAGATTCTCCTGTAAAAATTGATGCGCCCATACCGATAAAGTACATCCAGCTGGAAATAATTCCGTATACTAAAGCTGAAAGGAAGGTTACCTTAAATGGCTTTTTAGAATCTTTTGTGTAATCACTTATCAACGGAAGCCAGCTTAAAGGCATTGCGCAGGAAAGTTCAACAGCCATTCCAAATGAAAGTTCTTCACTGTTTTGAGGCAGAGGCACAAGGTTGTTGCCATTTGAAAAGAAAATTACTTTGCACAAAACGATTGTCAGCGAAAAAAGAGACGCAATTACAGCTGCATTAAATTTTTCAAAATTTGTAATTCCTGTGATAATCCAGAGAGCAATTAAAAGTCCGATTACCAGTACCCAGATTTGTCGACCGCAGTTAACTACCTGTTCAAGCGAAAGAGAGCCGTCGTATATCATAATTGAAGTCCAGCCCACAAGCTGAATTACATTTAAAAGTGCAAAGAATTTTGCTCCTAGTTTACCGAAACTGATTTTAGTTGTTTCCATGGCACTTCTGTTTGTTTTTGCGCCGATGTAGCCGGCAAAGAAAAGAAGTGTACAGCCGATAAGATGTCCCAGTAAAATTGCGATTGTTCCGAGTTTTATGCCTAGAGGTGCAAGGCATGTTCCTGTAAGAATTTCCGCGATTGAAACTGCTGCTCCAAACCATATTAAAGATGCGTTTATACTTTTCATTTTATTCTCCATGCGTGATTCATCGGGCCGGAACCTTTTCCAAGGTCGAGCATTGCGCCTAGCGCACCCGAAATATATTTTTTTGCTTCTCTGACAGAGGTTTTTAAGCTTTTTCCTTTTGCAAGCCCACAGGCAATGGCACTCGAAAGGGTACAGCCTGTTCCATGTGTATTGGGATTATTTATTCTTTTTCCTTTAAACCAGATTCCCAAGCTTCCATCGAAGAGAAAATCATTTGCATCGTTCAGGTTGTGGCCTCCCTTTAGGAGAACTGCACAGCCATACAATTCGTTGATTGAAATTGCCGCAGTTTCCATATCGTAAGGGGTTTCAATTTTCTTTCCGCTAAGAACTTCTGCTTCGGGAATATTAGGTGTGATTACAGTTGCAATCGGAAGAAGTGTTTCTTTAAGCGTTATAATTGCTTCTTCTTTAAGTAGTTTTGCGCCACTGGTTGCAACCATAACAGGATCGACGACTAAATTTTTGAAGCTATATAATTTTGCA
Source organism: uncultured Treponema sp. (assembly GCA_946185185.1). Taxonomy (GTDB): domain Bacteria; phylum Spirochaetota; class Spirochaetia; order Treponematales; family Treponemataceae; genus Treponema_D. Next base: position 5,425 of record CAMHIV010000101.1, read on the forward strand.
GCTTCAAAAATTTCCATAATTAATTCTGCAGAAGAAACCATTCCGATTTTTACGGCGTCCGGCTTGATGTCTTCAACAACAGTCTTTATCTGTTCTCTTAGGAAATCAGGAGTGACCTCCATGATTCCAGTTACGCCGGTTGTGTTTTGAGCAGTCAAGGCTGTGATGGCGCTCATTGCATAAACGCCATTTGCCGTCATAGTCTTGATGTCTGCTTGAATTCCGGCGCCTCCACATGAATCGCTTCCTGCGATTGTTAATGCGGTTTTCATTTTTGCCTCCAAAAATGTTTTTTCTCCACAGGCGGTGCCCTCAAGTGGAGTTTTTATGCTTTGTTTATAAAGAAGTCCAAAACTTCCTTGTAATTGTGAAAGTATTTACTGCTGTGTTTCTGCAATTTTTCGACTGGTTCTTCTGCGCTTTTGTCGTAAATGCAGGCGGTTTTAAATCCTGCGTTTGATGCAGTTCTAAGCGCATAAAATGCGTCTTCAAAAATCCAGGTATTCTTTGGCTTTGTTCCAAGTAATTCTGCGGCTTTAAGATAGATTTTCGGCTCAATTTTTGAAGTATCATATTCAGAACAGGTCAGAACGTAATCAAAGTATGTTGAAAGGCCAAGCCGTGTAAATGCCGGCTGAAACATATTTCGGTCTGTTGCAGTTGCCAGTGCAGTTTTTATTCCCCGTGCTTTAAGCTCGTGCAGAAACTTAATCGCTTCATCCTTTGGCTGGATAATTGATTCGTAGGCTTCTGAAACAATATCTTTTATTCCGGCAAGTATTTCATCATCTGTTTTGTCAAGATGATAGGTTTCCCGAAGGTATTCTGCGCCCCGCTTCAGACTTTTATTTAAAAGTTTTTTACCAAGTTCCGGTTCAGGCGTAATTCCGAGTTTTTCAAGATATTTTTCGGCGGTATTTTCCCAGTAGGGCATTGAATCCAGAATTGTTCCGTCTAAATCAAAAATCACTGCATCAGAACTTGAAAGTTCGCATTTTTCGGGAAAAAGTGCTTTTATTGTTCTATCTTTCAATTCTTCTGCTGCTTTTTTTATGTCTTTCTGGGCGTAAAGAGCGCTGATTACTGCAATTCCTTTGATTCCGGAAAAAGCTAATTCCTTTACATTTTCTTTTGTGATTCCACCAATTGCGACAACAGGAATTTTTACAGCCTTGCAAATCTTTTTTAATTCTTCGAGGGGAACATCAATTGCATCTGTTTTTGTTCCTGTCGGAAAAACTGCTCCAACTCCAAGATAGTCGGCTCCATTTTGTTCTGCAAGAATTGCTTCTTCCACAGTTTGAGCACTTACACCGATTATTTTGTCCGGACCCAAAATTTTTCGCACTTCGTCAGTTTTCATGTCATTTTGACCGACATGAACTCCGTCTGCATCGATTTTTTTTGCAAGAAGAACGTTGTCGTTTACAACAAACGGAACACTATATTTTTTGCAAAGAGCTTTTAGTTCCAGTGCTTCCTGTTCGAAGTTTTTTTCATCCAAATCCTTTTCTCGTATTTGAACAAAAGTTGCTCCACCCTGGATGGCTTCTTCTGTCTGCTCAAGAAGAGATTTTTCTGTTGTCCAGTGCCGGTCGGTTACTGCGTAAAGGAGTAGTGATTCTGCCAAATTTTTCATTATCGTATCTCAATTTTTGATTTTTCGCTGAGAATTTCATCATCCATGTTGAATATTGCATCGATGATTCTATTTCTGTAGGTTGAATTTCCGTCGCCTTTTTCCATTCTGCTCCAGCCGATTTCTCCGGCTACACCCATAGTGCAGACAGCTGCTGCTGTGGCTTCAAGAATTCTATCCGGATTTGCAACGATGAATGCTGTCATTATTCCGCTGAGCTGGCAGCCTGTTCCTGTGATTTTACCCATTTCGCTTCTGCCGTTTCGAATGATATAGCATTTATTACCGTCAGAAACCAAATCGATTGCTCCTGTTACAGCGATTACGGATTTTGTTTTCTGCGCAAATTCATTAACAAAGGCGATTGATTTTTCAAGATTATTTTCATTTACTGCGTCCTGAATATCGGCATCTACACCTTTTGTGCTTCCTGAACCAAATGCAAGAGTCTTGATTTCAGAAATGTTCCCGCGGATTACATCGAATTTTATTTTTTTAAGAAGTTCCAGGGCTGTTTTTGTACGCAAAGTGGAAGCTCCTGCTCCTACCGGGTCCAGTAAAACCTTGTGACCAAGTGAGTTTGCTTTTTTGTGACTTTTCTGATTTTAACATAGAGGCAATCG
>CAMHIV010000102.1 GCA_946185185.1 uncultured Treponema sp.
ATGTTGCTGTAACTACAACATCTACACTAGAAGAAGATTCGTTATTTGCTGTACCAGTAGCAACAGAACCACTCTTTGAAATTGTAAGAACTGAATTACCACTTGTGATTGTTGCATTAGCTGTTACATCTTCAATCGAATTATCTTCATAAGTTGCCTTAACAAGCAATGTTGTTGTTCCATTGTATGAAATGGATGTTGGATTAGCTGTCAAAGTGATACTCTTAAGCTGTTTAGCTTCAACTGTAATAGTAACAGTTGTTGTCTGTTCAACACCTGCTTCCACATACTTAATAGTTGCAACACAAGTTCCAGCTGTATCACCAGCAACGATTGTATTTCCTGTTCTAGAAACTTTTGTATTAGAGAATGTTACTTCAGAAGGAGTTACAGTAGCTGTAGTTCCATTCTGGTATGTAGCTGTTACAACCAATGTTGCAGTAGAACCAACAACCATTGAGTTATCTGAACCAACTTTAGCAGAAATTGAAACAAGTTTGTTTGTAGGAGCAGTAACAGTTACTGTACACTGTGCTGTGTGTCCTTCGTATGTTGCAGTAATAACTGCACTACCAACAGCAACTGCTGTAATTGTACCATCAGCAGAAACTGTAGCAACATCTTCTGCATTTGTTGTGTATGTTGGAGTAACAGCACTTGTTGTGCCATTGCTATAAGTAGCAGTTGTAACAAGAGATGTAGTCTTACCAGCTTCGATTGTTGCAGATGTAGGAGCAACACTGATTCCAGTAACTGTGATATTAGCAGGAAGAACTGTTACTGTTGCAGTTGATGTTTTACCGTCGTATGAAGCAGTAATTGTAGCAGAACCTTCTGCAATTGCTGTCAAATTTTTTCCAGATACAGCAACTACATTTGTATCACTTGAAGTGATTGTTGCATCAACTTCACTTGTTTTTTCAGAATTACCCTCAAGATATACACCTGTTACAGTAACAGTTTTGTATTCACCAACTTTAAGAGAAACATCACTAATCTTAATTGACTGCAAAACAGCATTAGAAAAATCACCTGATGTAACTTCTACTGAAACAATTGCATAACCACGTACTGTAGCATTGTCATTTCTAACAGCAACTGCAGTATACTCATATGTTCCGATTGCACTTGGAACAGTAACTGAACCTTTTGACTTCTTAGTCAAAGGAGAATAATTAAAACTACCAGAAATATCGTTATTATCATTGTCGAGCCATGTGAAAGTAACATCTTCTACTGACGATGTTGCTGTTAAATGGATTACGGAACCTTTTTCACACTTACCGTCTGTTAATCCAGTTGCTTCGATTGTTACTTCAGGAGCTACAACTCCACTATGACCAGATCCACTTGCAGCAGCAGCAATCAATGCCAAGTTATTTGATTCTTCTTCAAGTTTACAACCAGTAAGAACCATTCCAACTGACAACAATCCCAAAAAGAGACTCTTAAATACTTTTTTCATTCTTTTTTTCTCCTAAAGAATACAAACTTTTTTTAATATTCAATGACAATACCCCTCAAAGGATATCCATTGAACTTGTGATCGATTAAATAAATAGGCTGATTAGAAGATTATCGTGCAGTAAATACTTTTTATTATTCTCTCACTTTTTTCTTAACTATAGGATAAGGCATAATCTCAATAAGTCAAATTTTTTTTAAAACTTTTTAAAAAAAATAATAGCCTGAATGTCGAGACTTACTTATACACCATTAAAATTGGCTTCCAATCGCAGACCGATGATGTACAAGTTGAGCATTTGCGGTCATTGAGTGGTCCCTGAGCATGTCGAAGGGCCAGTCGAAATGACCATGCATACTACACTTTGGTGGTTTCGAGGGCCTCAACCACCACGATTAAGGCCTCGACAACCACAAACAGAATGTTTTTCCACAATGCCCCGCTCCTTTGCGCCAATTTTAATTATGGGTTTGCAAGTCGGCATCCAGGCTAATTTTTGTAGTTTTTCAAGTCCCTTCGAGAGCCTCAGGGACCGCCCTTCGACTGGCTCTGGGACCGCCCTTCGACTGGCTCTGGGACCGTTCAAACACAGTCTTTTCTCTAGAAAGTCACTCCATAATCAGCAGGATTCTTTTCGCTGACGAGGATTGGCTGAGTTGTTGTTCCTCCAGTGAAGCTTACAGAACCGCCGCTAACTGTTGCGCTTGTTCCGTCGTACCAGTTGTATACGGTTGTACCATCGTTCCACAAATCGCTTACATCGATAGAAGTTCCTGAAATACTGATTGCAACTTTGTTGTCACCTGCACTACCGCTGTAAGTGCGAAGGTATGCTGTACCAGTTCCGGCGCCAACGGCAGGATTGTACTTACGGAAGGTTCCGACTTTTCCCCAGTGAGCAACAAGGCTTGAATCATAATCCCAGTTAAAGTCACCGCGGGTCTGCATATCTGTGTCAGCGTAATCGGTATAAGCCCGACCACGATTTGTTTCATCACCGTAGTAAATCTGAATTCCACCAGGAGTAAGCTGGAGCATTGTTCCAACTTCTTTCTGATTACTTGCACGGCACAGCTTAGTATCATGACTTGAAATATAAGTCAGAACATTGTTGCGGTTTCCGTTTCCATCGCTGTCATCGTTATTATTAATAGAAAGATAACTTGACCATGTACTTTCACTTGGATAGCTTGAAGAAGTTCCCGAACCAGCAGAAGCATTAAAGCTAAAGTTAATCATGCTGTCAAACTTACCGGTTGTGTAATAATCGCCTGCACCGGCTGTACTTGTCCAGCCAAAACATTCACCTGTCATCCAGAAATTTTCATCCCAGTCAGCAGCACCTGTATCTACACCGTTATATTTTTTACTCTTAGAAGAATCTTCGCGCCATGCTTCAAGCGCTGCCTGACAAGCAACCTTAAGCTGTCCCCAGCGTTCCGGCTGAACATGTTTTGCGGTATCACAGCGGAAGCCGTCAATACCAAGTTCGCGAACCCAAGCAGAAAGCCATACAACCTGATATGTACCAGGATCCAATTCTCTGTCTGTACGGTAGTCACCAGAATAACCGTTCCAGTCTGCATCTTCTACAGATGGGTTATAATATGCAGATTTATAAGAAGAAGTATCCTGACCCCACTTTGTTGTCAAAACAGGAGCCATTCCTACACTTGTCTTAATTTCATGTTTAACATCTGGAAGACCACCGCAAGAACCGCCGTATTCACTTCCTTCTTCGTATGCAAAAGAACGAATCCATGATCCCCACCAGCTTTCCCAAAGAGAAGTAGTCCAATCAACAGTGTCGTTTGCGTACCAACAGTTTGTGTGATTCATCATACAATCATTACCACAAGTGGTAGTAGAAGTTCCCAGCCAGTCAGCAGTATGACTAGTTCCTCCGTGATTAAAAGTAACCATATCAGCAGTATTGTTATAGCCGACGTGGTTCATAACGATATCCATTACAACGCGGATTCCCTTTGAGTGACATGCATTTACAAAGGTACGCAATTCTTCGAGGGTACCCATATTTGCATCCATACTAGTCCAGTCCAAAGTGTAGTAACCATGGAATGCAAAGTGAGGGAACTGATGTCCCTTGCCGCTTACCCAACCATGAATCTGTTCATAAGGTGCAGTAATCCAGATTGCGTTTACGCCAAGGCTTTCAAAATAATCAAGTTTCGCAGTCAAACCTGCAATATCTCCACCGTGGAAAGTCGCTACCTGAGGAACGCTACCTGGATTTGTACGGGTATAACTATTATTATTGCTTGAGTCCCCGTCATAAAAACGGTCAGTTAATACAAAATAACAGTTTACATTATCCCAGGTAAATGGATCTTCTTCTTTGTCAGGATTATAAGTCAAAGTTGCATAAGAAGAAGCACTTCCTACGCTGTTATGACAACTTGCACTTACGTCTATTGAAGTACTGCCAGTGAGGCCAAGAGATTTTACAGTCTTTGTAAATGTTTTTCCGACAAAATCAGTTCCCCAGATATATGTAGTTCCGGCAACTGTAACCGATGCAATAAAGTTTTCTTCATCGTAGCCATAGCCGAATGTAATTGTAATTGAATCATTTGGTCCAACTTCTTTTCCATCTTTTGGCTTAACAGAAACTGATGGAGTAACAGGATCAGGCTTAACAGTCGGGTCTACGTCGTAGAAAGTGCCGGAAGCACCGCTTACACCTTCTGCATCGTACCAGAAAGTGGTTGTCTTTCCAGTAGAAATTGCTGAACCACCGTTCAAGTGAATCTTAATTTCTTCTGTATTAGAAGTATCAATTTTTGAAACATCCATGGTTGCCACATACCAGCCTTCGCCATAAATCAAATCGTCGGCAGAAGTCATTGTAACTCCAGGCCAGCCGGCAGAAGTTGTAATATTTGAAACACTCGAAGTATAAGCCCACAAAGTTGGAGCCGAACTTCCAGAAACATAAATCTTAACAGCATCCCCGTGTTCAACAGCACTTCCTACAGTAAGAACAATTTTATCTTCTGTTGAAATTACCGGAGACGGGTTTGTAGAAGAACATGAAGAACCGTCGTACCAGAAGGTACCGGTATAATCAGTTGCAATAGTAGAACCTTTGTTTAGAATAAAACTGATTTTTCCACCTTTGGCATAATTTGTAAAATCTTCATAATACCAGTTAGTTGTATCAGACATGTAAGTAGAAGGAGCAGAAGAAATTGCAGTTTGGTTATTCCAGTTTCCATAAATAGCTTTACTTAATTCAACTTTGTCTCCAGTTGTTTCCCACGCCCACAAAGTTGGCGCAGAACTTGCCTTAACAAACACAATCGTCTTTCCGTCAAAACTAACTTCTTCACCGGCAGCCTGATATTTTACGTCCACAGTACTTGTTTCGCCGGCAACAACAGTAATTTCTTTTTCTGCAACTGTAGTTCCGCTGGAATTAATAACTCTTGCCTTCCATTTTCCAGGATAAGCTTTGAGTTCAAAAGAATCGCTTGAACCAGAAATAGTTTTCTTTTCTGAAGCAACATCTGTAATCTGAAGAGTGTAGCCGCTTGCATTAGAAGTTGTTACGGCCACAGTTCCATATCCGGTTACATAAGAAGAAGCCGCACCAACACTTGGATAAGCCTTTGCAATTGCTTCCGCGTCAATCAAAGAAGGATGAACAGTTGTATCAATAGCGCTGGAAAAAGCAGATGCTTCAATACCTGCAATTTCAACTTTCTTTGTTTTTATAAGATAATAGTAAACATTACCAACGGCAGTAGAATTCCAGTTTACAGTTACATTTGTTGTAGCTCCAGCTTGTACATCAACTACCGCACGAAGAACAGCACCCGTAACATTTGAAGTAATTGTTACTACACGGCGTCCAACAGGAATTCCAGTAACAGTTGCAGTTCCTGTCCCAGTTCCGTTTCCCAAGGTTACAGTTCCATTAATATCAGCAATGCCATAACCGCTTACAGTTACTGATGCACTGGTAATTTCTGAAACATCAAGAGAACGGGTTTCATTATCAGAAACAATCTGGATTGAACCGTATTCCACAGTTTTTTTGCTTGAATTCATTTCATTGAGCAAAAGCAGGGTCGATTTGTCGGTCAATTCGTTTGAACAGCCGAAAACACAGAATAACGCCATTGTAGCAAGAAAATTAGAAATTTTCTGCAGACACTTTTTTAACATAATTTCCTCCAAGTGATTTGGAAAATAATAAATGTAAAAAACTGATAAAAATTACATAGGATTAGAACAAACTTTTTTCAATCTCTTAAAGTTAATGATAAACCGGGATTTTGAATAAAGCAAATTGTTTTTGAGAAAAAAAATATGATGAATGCCGAGGTAATCAATCATCATTAAAATTGGCTATCGGTCGCTAAACATTGTGTAAAACCGTGAGCTAGCTCACTACATGCTGTTTGTGGCAAAGGAACTTAGATTATGTCGCTTCGCGACAACCACAAACAGAATGTTTTTACACAATGCTCCGCTCCCTCCCGCCAATTTCAATTATGGTTATTAAAAATCGGCATTCAACATATATTTTACTTATGCTCAAGATATCGGCTGGATACGGGGAATTCGAAATAGGTTTGGGGGAAAGGCTCGTTTTTTAGGGTGAAATGCCACCATTCGTAGGAGAAGGGTTCGAAGCCGGCTTTTTTCATGGCGTTTTGGAGGTACATTCGGTTTTGAAACTGTTCTTTTGTTATTCCCTGATAATCCGGATGGGAAATCGGGCTAAAAAGATCAAAAGGACCGCCCATATCAACTTCTTTTCCGGAAGTCATGTCAAAAAGAGTAAGATCTACAGTGCTTCCCCGGCTATGACTTGAACGGGTTGCAATGTAGCCTTTTTCAAACAGTTCCTGTTTTTCTAAATCGGGATAAAAAAATGGCTTCATGCGCTGATCCAGGTCGTCTACACCCCAAAGTGCAAAATGTTTTACTGCTGTTGCAGGCCGGTAAGCATCATAAATCTTTAAGCGATACCCCTGAACATTCAGCTCTGCAGCAACATTTTGAAGTGCTCTGGCAGCTTCTTCGGTTATGATTGCACAAGGCTCTTCGTATCCAGTAACACGTTCGCCCATAAAATTGTAGGTTGAAAAATATCGGATTTCCTGTATTACGCCGGGAACAAAATCAGAAAGAAGAACAAAACCTCGGGAATCCATTACATCTTGTGTCTGCATGCTCATCTTTCAAATTAAATCTCCAAAGCAGTATATTGATTCAATAAAACTTTAAGCATTGAAGAATTTTCAACTCCTAATTTTTTGCAGATTTCACTCATTTCTCTCTTTATTGTCGATTCACTAGTAATAAAAGTATTTGATAGATTCTTATAATTTGTTTCACCATCTTTAAATATTTTTATAATTTCAATCTGTCGCTCAGAAAAATCATAATTCGTAAGAACTAATTTACTTCCAGGTACAGGCAAATTTACATTAGAAATTTTATTTGCAAGAAACGGAAATAAATTAAATAAATTATCTTTTACAGTATTGTATAAATGAAAAAAAGAAAAAATAACAAATAACAAGTATACAAATGCCATAAAAAATTTTGATTTACTTTCTGGTAAGAACAAAAATATTGATAATAATAAAGGTAAAACTAAAAACAAGGTATTTATAATTTTCTTTATGTATCCGTAACAAAAAAATAGTACTAATCCAAAAATATACAAAAAGACACCTAAAAACATAATGTTATTCAATGTCATTGCTATCCCCTGTATAAAAGAAACAATTGATTGTAAAAATCTAAATTTAGGAAAAGCAACAAGAAAAAAACATATAGAAGCACATAAAATATTTATAATGGGAATAACAATATTACTATAGGGTATATATGAGCATGAAAAGTCTTCTATTGTTATACTTATAATAAAACCTACTACTTGTACAAGAGCAGCAAAAAAAATCATAAGCCGCTCAAATAATAACTTTTTATTTATTTCAACTCTCATCCACCAACGCAAATGCCAATCAAACCCCGCCACGCTCCGCCACTTTTCCCT
>CAMHIV010000103.1 GCA_946185185.1 uncultured Treponema sp.
CTATTCATCCAAAAATCTTGCCCCATCGTCAGGTTTCACCCAGAACACTTGGAACGTCTTTTGAATAGGAACTTATGTAGTCAGATTCGATAAAATTCTGACTCTGAAGGCGTTCAACAGGAAAATCTTTTTGTGTATAGCAATATTTTAAATTCAGTTTTTTGCTTGGAAAAAGAGAAAGGAGAAATATCAGGGTCAGAAATATATTATTCATGACTTCATATTACACGGATAATTGAACTTTTACTATAAAAGTGGTTTAATAAACAAAATTATTTTTTGGAGGCTAGTATGGCAAAAATTGGCGGTGCAATGACAGCTTTAGTTACACCTATGCACGAAGATGAATCTGTTGATTACGAAGGATTTCGTGCTTTAGTCAAACGCCAGCTTGAAGGTGGAATCGACGGACTTCTTCCTTTAGGAACTACTGCAGAAACTCCAACTTTGACAGAAGATGAAGAAGACGAAATCATAAAGATTGCTTTTGAAGAAGTTAGAGCTTTTGAAAAGGCAAACAATAAAAAAATCTTTGTTACTTTGGGTGCTGGTTCTAACTGTACCCGCGATGCAGTTCGTTATTGTGAACGAGCTAAAAAGGCTGGTGCTGATGCAGCTCTTGTTGTAACTCCTTATTACAACAAACCAAGTGATGAAGGTGTTTACAAGCATTTTGAAGCAGTTTCAAAGGTTGGAATTCCAATCGTTGTTTACAATATTCAGGGACGAACTGGCAAAAATATCGATGTTCCAACATTGATGAAAATTGCAGATCTCCCAAATATCATCGGTGTAAAGGAAGCAAGTGGTAATATCAATCAGATGATGGATGTTATCGCAAAGGTTAAGGCTAAGCATCCTGATTTTGCAGTTATCTGCGGTGATGATGGACTTACTCTTCCTCTCCTTGCATGTGGTGGTGACGGCGTATTCAGTGTAGTTTCGAACTACACTCCAGAGCTTGTTACAAAACTTTGTCATGCGGCATTGGACGGCGATCTTAAGACTGCAAATGAACTTCACTACAGATTGCTTCCTTTCTTTAAGGCTGCATTCGTAGACGGAAATCCAACTTCAATTAAGTATGCAATGAGTCTTCGCGGCGACATAAAGCCTTGTGTTCGTCTTCCACTTGTTGAAGTAAAAGCAAGTGCAAAAGAAATTATTAAAAACGCTTTGAATGAAAGCAAGTTGATATAAAAGGAAAAAATTATGGCAGGAAAGATTAAAGTAGGTGTACTTGGCGCAACAGGAATGGTAGGTCAGCGCTATATTAAATTGTTGGAAGATCACCCATGGTTTGAAGTAACTTATGTGGCTGCTTCTCCTCGTTCTGCAGGAAAGGCTTACAAAGAAGCTGTAAAGAACCGCTGGTTGATTGGTGAAAATATTCCGGCTGGCGTTGCGGATCTTATCGTAGAAGATGCTAATGACGCTGCAAAAGCTATCGGTAAATGTCAGTTTGTATTCTCTGCTCTTGAAATGGGTAAGGACGAAATCAAGGCTCTTGAAGCAGCTTATGCCGCAGAAGGAATCCCTGTAGTTTCTAACGCATCTGCAAACCGCTGGACAGAAGATGTTCCAATGCTTGTTCCGGAAATCAACTATGCTCACCTTGATGTAATTGCTGAACAGAAAAAACATCACGGATGGGACAAAGGTTTTATCGCTGTAAAACCAAACTGTTCACTTCAGACATACATGATGCCGATTCATGCACTTATCAAAGCAGGCTATGAAGTAAAACGTATGATTGTTACTACATTGCAGGCAACAAGTGGTGCAGGATATCCTGGTGTTCCTTCATTCGATATGATTGATAACATAGTGCCATTTATCGGCGGTGAAGAAGAAAAGACAGAAAAAGAATGTCTTAAGATTCTTGGTACTGTAAAAGACGGAAAGATTGAAAATGCAACACTTCCACAGGTTTCTTCTACATGTACACGCGTACCTGTAATCGACGGACATACAGCTTGTATTTCTCTCGAATTCGGTGAAAAGAAGCCAAGTCTTGAAGAAATTGAAAAAATCTGGACTTCATACACTTCAGTTCCACAGGAACTTAAACTTCCTTCAGCACCTGAACATCCGATTGTTGTTCGCCACGAAGAAAACCGTCCACAGCCACGCCGTGACCGCGAAACAGAAAAGGGAATGGCTTGTGTAATCGGACGTCTTCGCCCATGTAATGTATTTGACGTAAAATTCGTTGCATTGAGCCACAATACAAAGCGAGGGGCAGCTCTCGGCGGAATCTTGAACGCAGAATTGCTTAAGGCAAAAGGTTTCTTTGACTGCTAAATCTATGTAGTTTTTATACGGCGGCTCTTCGGGGCCGCTTTTTTTTATTTTCTGACTAGTCGCTATTCTTCTTTTTTAATGCTAGAATAAATCTATGAAAAAAATACTGTTTGTTTGTCATGGAAATATTTGCCGTTCTCCTATGGCAGAATTTATCTGTAAAAAGCTTGTGCAGGATGCAGGCCGAAATTCTGAATTTTTGATTGAATCAGCTGCTACCAGCAATGAAGAAATTGGTAATGATATGCATCCAGGGGCAAAGTCTGAACTTTCTAAAAACGGAATTCCATTTGAACGCCGTCGTGCAAGAAGAATTACCCAGGATGATTATTCAAAATATGATCTTCTGATTGGCATGGATGTTGAAAATCTTTTTTACATGCAGCGGGAATGGAATAAAGATCCGGATGATAAGGTAAAACTCCTTCTTTCTTACGCTGGAAAAGATCGTGATATCGCAGACCCATGGTATACAGGGAATTTTATCCAGACTTATGCTGATCTTGTAGAAGGAATTTCCTGCCTCCTGAAAAAAATCTAGTTTAATATGAAAAAGCACACAAGAATTTGTTTTTTTCTGCTTTTCTCTGGTTTTGTATGCTATCTGCTCTTTTTTATGCAGAGAATCGGGCCTGTTGTGAGACCGTTTTTTGAAGATGAAAAAGGGCATAACAGAAGTATTCTTGTAGGTGTTTCTAAATCTGCCCGGGAACAGGGCGAACTATTTTTTAAAAGTGTTAAGGAAGAGGGATTTAAATACGATGCCGTTTCAAATATGCTTTCGCCTTCTCGAAAAGCCGAACTTTTTACCCTAAAAGATTGTATTGAATATGCACGTTATTATTCTCCCGAGGGGATGATTTTCTTTTCGGATTCAGAAACCTTTTTACCCGAGCCGCTTTTTAATGTGCATGGAAAAGAAATTCCTGTGGTAGTCGCAGGTTTTTGTTCTCCTTCCTGCACGCTCCCAAGAGTTTATGTTTCCACTGAACAAGCCGCTGAAAAGCTTACAACTCTTCTTTCTGAAAAAAGCGAATGGAAGAAAATTGTATTTTTTCAAAATGATGAATGGAATCCGATGTATTTTTCTGAAGTTGCAGCCGGCGTGAAAAAAAGTGCAGGAAACGAAAAAAAAATTATTACGATTCACCGTTCAAAATCTTCCCGGGAAAAGCAGATTTGGGAAGTTCTTGAATCCTGTGTTAATCGGGAACATATCGATGCTATTGTGTGTTTTTCGCCACTGGATTTAAATAATGCGGCTCAGGCACTCGTTGATATGAATATAGCCGGTAAAATCGGATTGCTGGGTGTTTTAGGGACTCAAAAATCCATCGAATATTTGAATAAAAGTATTATCACTGCGATTCTGGAAGTCGATTTTGAAGAATACGGCAGAAAATGCAGTGAACTTCTTTTTGATACAATCGAAAACGGAGTAAAAGTTGAATCTCAGGAAATAAGTCTTCAAATTTTAAGAGGCGAAAAACAATGAATTATGGATTGCGCCGCCGCCTGATGATACTTTTTATTATTGCCTCTGGACTCGTGTGTTTTGTAATGCTTTGTATTTCAACTTCATACATTTTTTCAGCAAATTTAATTTCATCGTCTTATGAGTCGAACCGCATTGCAAAAAACATACAGAACAAGGCTTTTCAGGTTGAGCAGGATCTGGAAACTTATATTGATTTAAAAAATTACGAAAACATTAACCGCTATTTTCAAAGTCGCGCCAAATTTGAACGGCTTCTTTTGGATTTGCACAGAAAACCTTCAGAAAACGAAGAGTTGAACTGCCAGTATTTTGTCCGTAAATTCGGGGAAACCTTTCTTGCTGTTGCGGATTCTGCAATCTACGAAAATCGTGCCGGAAATACTGCAGAAGCCGCGGAAGAATTTCTGTCTGCGCAAAAGGTTTATACATTTCTTTCGTCTGAAATTGAAAAGATGAATCAGATTTATTTTGACCAGAATATTAATAATTATGTGCAGCGCCGGCGTATACTTCATCAAGTTGTATTTTTTGGAACCTTATTCCTGGTATTTTCGGTTTTAATTATTATTGTCGCCGTTTATTTTATCGTTTCTGATATTACCCGGCCTCTTGTAGAAATTTCTGACCGTGCGGAACAGCTTGCGGGACATAATTTTGAAGTTCCGCTATTTGAATATTCGAAAAAAGATGAAATTGGAAATATTTGCCGCGCGATGAATAAAATGATTATTTCCATCAGGGAGTATGTTGATACAATCTGGGAAAAAGCTATCCGGGAAAATGAACTTCGCGAAAAAGAAATGAAGATGAATGAACTGTATCAGGATGCAAAACTGAACGCACTGCAGGCTCAGATAAATCCTCATTTTCTGTTCAACACTTTGAATACCGGTGCACAGCTTGCAATGCTTGAAGGCAGCGACAGGACCTGCGATTTTTTGGAAAAAGTTGCAGATTTCTATCGTTACAACCTGCAGTATACGGGGCAGGAATCCGACCTGGAATCTGAAATTCAGATGCTGGAAAGTTATATTTATATCATGAAAGTGCGTTTTGGAAGTCGTTTTGATTTCTTTACGGATATTCAGTATCCGGATTTGAGCGTAAAGCTTCCTGGAATGATTTTGCAGCCGCTTGTAGAAAACTGCATAAAGTATGGACTTGCGGATAAAAGAACCGGCGGAAAAATTACACTTTCTGTTCGTAAGGATTCTGATGAAAATATCGTCCTTGTATCAATTTCTGATAACGGAATAGGCTTCCCTGAATCTATTCGAGAAAAAATTTTACAAGGCGTGTTTAAAAAACAGGAAAGTGTGTTAGAATCAAAAGGATATGGAAGTGGAGTAGGAATTTCGAATGTAATTTCCAGACTCAGGCTATATTTCAAAAGAGATGATGTTTTTGATATTCAAAATCCGATTGAAGGTGGTTCTTCCGTTATAATAAAAATTTATTTGAACTGATTTAGGAAAGACTGATGTATCATATTCTTCTTACTGATGACGAACAGATTGTGACTGACTCGCTTGCTTTTATACTTGAAAAAAATTTTCCGTCGCAGGTAGAAGTTTTTAAGGCTTCTTCAGGTTCTGAAGCGATAAATATATGCCGGTCACAAAAAATTGACATAATTTTTATGGACATAAATATGCCCGGGCTGAATGGACTGGATACAATCAGCGAAATCAAGCAGTTTAATCCTTCTGCCGTTGTAATTATTTTAAGTGCCTTTGATAAGTTTCAGTATGCGCAGGAAGCAATGTCTCTTGGAGCATATAGATATCTTACAAAGCCGGTGAACAGAAATCTTGTAACCCAGACCGTTCGTAATGCAATGGGAATTATAGATTCTTTGCAGGGAAAGCTTTCGAACGATATTGAAATCAAGGAAAAATTAAGCTTTGTTTCTTCGATAGTTGAAAGTGATTTTATTTATTCTTCAATTTATTCGGCTTCTGCTGATGTAAAGGATTTGCACCGCTATCTTGAATATTTCAAAATCCCGGAAACTTCATATTTTTATCTTTGCATTGAATTGAACGGCATCGGGCAGGGGAAGAATTATGAAACCTATCTTACTGTGAGGGATATTCTTTTAAAGGCTTCGGCTTGCATTGTCGGGCCGTTTATGGCGTCAAGAATAGTAGTTTTCATTCCGTTTGAAAATTCAATGAGCGAAGATGAAGCTTTTATATGTCAGCAAGGCCTAGTTCGCGAAGTCTATTCTGCAATTTCTGTAAAAATCGGAACAAAAACAAAAATTGGCGCAGGCATTATTTCTTCGGATTTGAAGGACACTGTTCGTTCTTATAATTCTGCCCTTAAAGCCTTGAATTCTATTGCAGAAATCGGCGGAACAAGTTTTGCTCTTCAGCAGAATGAAACCAAAAAAACTGTGATTGATTCGGTTCAGAGTGAAACACACCTTTTAAATCGTCTTAATTCCGGTGATGTCGATGGAACAAAAAGTCTTGCGCAGATGTGGCTGGATTCTCTTTTTGAAGCCAGAAAAACGCTGGATACAATCAGAAATGCTGTTTTCAGGGTTCTTGTTACTGCCCGTTCATCTGTAAGCGAAATCCATAAGGATTATGCAAATGAACCTGCGTTTAATAATACCTTTGCAATTCTTTCTTCCTGTAACGACCAGGCTGATTTTTTGGAATATGTAGTTCCTCAGCTTGTAGAATGTGCAGGAATTATCTGCAGAAATCACAGTCAGAAAGAAAATCCCGTTGTTACAAAGGCAAAGGCTTATATCGAAGCTCACCTTTCTGATGAAATTTCTCTTGAACAGACTGCCGATGAAGCCGGTGTGAATCCTTTTTATTTAAGTAAGATTTTCAAGGAAGAAACCGGCGGAAACTTTATAGATTATGTTAATTTTCATCGTCTGGAAAAAGCCCGCAAGCTTTTAAAGGAAGGTGAGCTGAGTATAAAGGAAATCAGCTGGGAGTGCGGTTATTCTGATCAGAATTATTTTTCAAAAATATTCCGCCGCAAATTTGGAATTACTCCTACTGAATACAAGAATTCTCTTTCATCCGGAGGTTCTTTATGATTAAAAAGGTTGTTGTTCTTGCCCTTATTTTCGTTTCATTTTTCAATCTTTCCTGTTCTCAGAAAAAATCTGAAGCTGCTAAAAAATCTTCTGAACTTAAAATAGGTCTTTCAATCGATACTGTGATAATTGAACGCTGGAAACGTGATTTAGAGGTTTTTGTGACCACTGCAGAAAAAAACGGCGCTCAGGTACTTGTTCAGAATGCTTCGAATCAGGTTGAAGAACAGATTTCCCAGATAGAGTATCTTATTTCCCAGGGTGTGGATGTACTTGTAATCGTTCCGAAAAAGTCAGATTCTCTTACTCAAGTTATTCAAAAGGCTAAAACCAAAAATATTTCTGTGATTTCTTATGACCGCTTAATTTTGAATGCGGATGTTGATTTGTACATATCTGTAAATTCTCAGAAAGTTGGAAGTCTTCTTGCTGAAAATATGAAATCAATTGTTCCAAAAGGCAGTTATTTTTGCATTTACGGTTCCGAAGATGATTATAACATGAATCTTCTGGACCGGGGTATTCGTGAAGTTTTAACAAATCCTGAAATTTCAATTGATTTCCGTTATTATACGCCTGACTGGAACTATGATTTGGCTTATAAAAAAATGAATTCGCTTTTGGAC
>CAMHIV010000104.1 GCA_946185185.1 uncultured Treponema sp.
CCGCTGGCTTGGTGGTATGCTTACAAACTTCTCTACAATCAAAAAATCACTTCAGAGACTTAAGAAAATCGAAAAAATGGAAGTAGATGGAACTTTCGAAAGCCTTACAAAGAAAGAAGTTTCAGCTCTTCAGAAAGAAAAGTCAAAACTCGAAAAGAACCTTGGCGGTATTAAAGAAATGAAAGAACTCCCAGGTGCACTTTTCGTAATCGATACACACAAAGAACAGATTGCAGTTGCAGAAGCACGCCGAATGGGTATCCCAATCATCGCTGTTGTAGATACAAACTGTAACCCAGAAGGTATTGACTACCCTATTCCTGGTAACGACGACGCTATCCGCGCTATTTCTTTGTTCACTTCAATCATTGCTAATGCAGTAATTGATTCTGACACAGAAAATGGTCTTAAGATTCTTGAAAACCTTGACGGTGAAGAAGAAATCGTAACAGATGCTTCTACAAAAGGTGAAGACGAAGAAATCGTAGACTACTCTAACTATCAGCCAACAGAAGCTAAAGAAGAAGATGTTGAAGCTGACGAAAAAGAAAGCCTTGTTGACGAAGACAAAATCTACGGCGACAAATAATTATTAAGGAATAAAAATGAACTACACAGCTAATGACGTAAAAACACTCCGCGACAACACAGGTGCCGGATTGTTGGATTGTAAAAAAGCTCTTAACGATACAAACGGTGACTTGGCTGCTGCAGAAAAACTTTTGAAAGAAAAAGGTCTTGCAGCTATGGCTAAGCGCACAGACCGCGCTGCCGGAGAAGGTCGCATCGTTATCAAACAGGATGGCAACCGCATTGCTATCGTTGAAGTATTGTGTGAAACAGACTTTGTTTCAAACAACGCAGACTTCATCGCTGTTGCTGAAAAAGCAGCAGAAGTTACACTCGAAAAGAAAGCTTCTGGCATTCTTGATGAACACAAAGCTCTTATCGAAACAATTCTTGTTAAGTTCCGTGAAAATATGTCTGTACGCCGTGCAGAATATGTTGAAGTTCCAGCTGGTTCAGTTGCTTCAACTTATGTTCACCACGACAACAAAATCGGTTCTTTGGTAGTAATCAAGGGATCAGAAGCAGATTCTGTAAAGGATTTCGCTCACGTTTGCTGTCTTCACCTTGCTTCAAACAAGCCAGAATATATCAAGAAGGAAGAAGTTCCACAGTCATACATTGACGAACAGACTGATATTTTCAAGGCTCAGATGGCAGAAGACCCGGCAATGGCTAACAAACCAGAAAACGTAAAAGAAGGAATTCTTAAGGGTAAAGTATCTAAGAACCTTGCTTCTATCTGTTTCATGGATCAGCCATACCTTGACGATGAAAAGAAAACAGTTGCTCAGGCAATTGATGCTGCAGGTAAAGCTGCTGGCGCAACTCTTTCATTCGAAAAAGTTGTTCTTTTCGTACTTGGCAAATAACTAAAAAAAGCGGCTGGTATTTTCTAGCCGCTTTTTATTTAAAATTTTTTCAGAAAGTAGAATTACTGCTTTCAAAAAGAGGAAAACATGTCTGAAGAAAGAATGGAAAAAGCTGTTTCATCTTTGAAAGAAAGATTTAACGGAATCAGAACAGGCAGAGCATCTGCTTCTATTTTCGACAAAGTTCGTGTTGACTACTACGGAACAAAATCACCTTTGAATCAGGTTGCAACAATTTCTGTTCCAGAAGCACGTTCAGTTATCATCCAGCCGTTTGATAAATCGCTTATCACAGAAATCGAAAAAGCCATTCTTACTGCTGATTTGGGATTAAATCCTTCTAATGACGGAAAAGTTATCAGAATTTCAATTCCGCCGCTCACTGCAGAACGCCGCAAAGAACTTGTAAAACAGGCTAAAACACTTGCAGAAGAAGCACGCACATCTATCAGAAACATCCGCCGCGATGGAAACGACGATTTGAAGAAAAAGCAGAAAGCAAGCGAAATCACTGAAGATGAACTCAAAGTTGAAGAAGACAAACTTCAGAAGCTTACAGATAAATATGTTGCAGAAGTAAATAAGATTTACGAAGTAAAAGAAAAAGATATCATGGAAGGCTAATATGCAGGAAAAAGAAGCTTCCATTCCGAAACACGTTGCAATCATCATGGACGGGAACGGCCGCTGGGCAAAGCAGAAAAACATGCCTAGAACAGCTGGTCATAAAGAAGGTCTTACCGTTGCAAAAAAAATCGTAAAAGAAGCTTCTCGCCTGGGTATTAAGTACGTAACCCTGTATACTTTTTCTACAGAAAACTGGAAAAGAACTCAGGATGAAGTTGGATTTTTGATGAATCTTATCAGAGGCCATCTTCGTGCTGAGTTCCAGTTTTACAAAGAAAACGGAATCAGAATTGAACATATTGGAGATCTTTCAGGTCTTCCAGAAGATGTTCAATCGGAAATAATCAAGGCAAAACAGGAAACAGCTCATTTTACAGGGCTTACAGTTGTTCTTGCTATAAATTACGGTGGAAAAAACGAAATTATTCGTGGCATAAATAAGTTTATTCAGGATAAGAATAATACTGACTGCCTAACCGAAGAAAATCTTAATAAATATTTTGACATACCAGACCTGCCGGATGTAGACTTAATGATAAGAACCGGTGGTGAATTAAGAATAAGTAATTTTCTTTTGTGGCAGGCCGCATATGCAGAACTTATGTTCACAGATACGCTTTGGCCTGATTACACCGAAGAAGAATTTAGAAAAGACATTGAAAACTTTGCAGGTCGAAACAGACGTTTTGGAGCTGTTATAAATAAATAGATAATATGAATAAAATAGTACAGAGACTTTTGACATTTTTTATAGGAATTCCTCTCATTCTGGGCGTTATATTTTTGGATCCATCTAAGGCTCATATCGGAATAAATGCTCTTACATGTATTGCATCTGTTCTTGCATCGCTGGAACTCTATTCACTTTTTTCAACGAAGTTTGAGCTTAAAAATAAAATTTTGATAACTATTCTTTGTGCTTTACAACCTCTTTTGACTTTTGCACTACTCTATTCACATCAGAATTTGGATTATTCATACTGGGCATATCTCATTGCAGTTATGATAATTCTTGCACTTGAAGTATTCACCCAGAAAACATTTGAAAAATCAATCGAAAGATTGGCTTCAACAGTATTTATTCTTTTTTATACAGGTTTTCTATTCTCTTTTATTCCAAGAATGACTGCTTTTAAAGAAGCTAAAATCTTTATCGCTCTGTTTTTGTTTACTGTCTTCATGAACGACTCACTTGCATGGTTCTTTGGAGTTTTACTCGGAAAAAATAACCGCGGTTTAATTGCAGCAAGTCCAAATAAAAGTATCGCAGGATTTTTGGGTGGTTATCTGGGAGCAGTATTATCCTGCATTCTGGCACAGCATTTTTGGCCGGAAGTTTTTTCAGGCGCTGTATATAAACCGGTAATTCTTGGGCTTGCATGTGCAACAACAGCCATTATCGGCGATTTGATTGAATCAGTATTAAAAAGATCTTCTCAGATAAAAGACAGTGGAAATATTATTCCAGGACGAGGCGGAATTCTTGATTCTGTAGATTCAATTATTTTTACCGCGCCAGTTTATTACATTTTGACATTCATACTTTTTAATCCGGAAGTTCTCTAGGCGGAAAAAATCATGAAAAAAGTTCTGGTTTTAGGTTGCACAGGTTCAATAGGAACTAACACTTTAGAGATAATAAGAAATTTTCCAAAGAATTTTTCAGTAGCCGGAATAACCGCACATTCCAACGAAAAAAGATTCAACGAGTTGTGTACAGAATTTAATTGCAAAGGCATACTGACTTCAAAAACAGGAATTGAAAATCTTGGAAAGTTAATTGAAGAAACTCAACCTGACATTGTCGTAAACGGCATTGCAGGAAGCGCAGGTCTTCTTCCTTCAAAAATCGTGCTGGAACACAAAATTTCACTGGCGCTTGCAAACAAGGAAACTGTTGTAATGGCATGGCCATTGATTAAAAAACTTGCAGAAAAAAACAATGCTCAGATAATTCCTGTCGATTCTGAACACTCAGCGATTTTTTCGCTTATTAATCAGGCAGGAAAAAATAACGTTAGCGAAATTGTCATTACAGCAAGCGGTGGTCCTTTCAGAACTTTAGACAAAGCAGAACTTGAAAATGTTACGGTAGAACAGGCACTAAAACACCCAACCTGGAACATGGGTAAGAAAATTACAATTGATTCAGCAACTCTTGCAAACAAGGGGCTTGAAGTAATCGAGGCTAACCGCCTTTTTGATACACCAACAGAAAAAATCAGCGTAACAGTTCATCCACAAAGTTTGATTCATTCTTTGGTTCGAACTAACGACGGAATGCTTTATGCGCAGATTTCCGATCCGGATATGAAGCATCCTATTTACTCTGCCCTTACCTATCCGGAAAATAAAGAAAATTATTTAAAGCCGTTTAATCTTTTTGACTGTACAATGACATTTTTTAAGCCGAGGTACGAAGATTTTCCCATGCTTTCGTACGCATTTGAAGCAGCAAAACTAGGTGGTTCCTATACAATTGCTTACAATGCAGCAAATGAAGTTGCCGTTGATGCCTTTATAAACAAAAAAATCGGCTTTATGGGAATTCCAAAGCTTGTAAAAAAAGTCCTTGATACAGACTGGACTGATACCCCTTACAACTTTGAAGATGTTTTTGAAGCCGATTCAAAAGCACGAAAACTGGCGCAGGAATTTTTATGCGAATAATATTAGGTCTTTTATGTTTGTGCTTTCTTATTTTCATCCACGAACTGGGACATTTTCTTGCAGCCAAATTATTTAAAGTAAAAGTAGAAGCATTTTCAATCGGTTTTGGTCCAGTTTTATTGCACAAAAAACACGGAGAAACTGATTACAGACTTTCCCTGATTCCTCTTGGCGGATATTGCAAAATGAAGGGAGAAAATGATTTTTTCCGTTCCCTGGATTTAGGTTTGGACTACATTGATGCAGAAAAGGATTCGCTTTACGGTGTTCATTCAATAAAAAGAATAATTATCTCTTTTGCAGGTCCATTTTTCAATTTTGTATACGCGTTCCTCGGTTTTGTGATAATTGCACTCGTGGGGTATGTTTATTATTCGTATTCAAACACAATAAATCTTGTAACAGATTCGCATCCGGAAATGCACAGTGTTGCAAAAGAAGCTGGAATTCTTTCCGGTGATAAAATCATAGAAATCAATGGAAATGAAATACAAAATTTTAGTGATTTAATAACAGAAGTCGGCTCAAGACCTGATGAAAAAATAAAAGTAAAAGTTTTGCGAGACGAAAAAGAACTGACTTTTGAACTAAAAACTGAACTCGACAAAGAAACTGGAACCGGAAAAATCGGTGTTCAGGCGATTACTGAAACAATAGAAAAATACGACGCAAAAAGATATGCATTTTTTCCTGCAATTGCGCAGGGAATGAAAGAAACTTTAAAAGCTGCAAAAATGCAGTTAAAAGGGATGCTGACTCTCTTTAAGGGAACTGATATTTCTAAAGCTGTTTCCGGGCCAGCAAGAATAGCAGATATGATGGGCGAAGTTCTAACAGAAAGCTTTTCCGAAAATTTAAGAAGTGGAATTGTAAATCTCTTAAGTTTCACAGGAGCAATCAGCATCGCTTTGTTTATAATGAATCTGCTTCCTATTCCAGTGCTTGACGGCGGTATGATTTTATTTTCTTTTATTGAGCTGGTGTCGTGCAGAAAACTAAAACCGCAGATAATCAGCAAAGTTCAGTATATAGGAATCGCTTTTATTTTAATCATGTTTTTTATAGGTCTTTTTGGAGACATTCAATATTTTATCAATTTAATTAAAGGTGCAAAATGAAAAACAAAATATTCTTATCTCTTTCTTTTATTTTTATCGCAAGTTTTAGTGCATCTGCACAATCGCACATATCCACACAGGCACATCAGGAAAGCGTTTCAATGCTTGTAAGTGCAACAACACAGACAGAATTTGATTCATCCTATTACACCATTGGAAAAGATGGTTTTCTAGTAAAATGGACAAGTGACAATCAGGGCGAACACTACCAGATTACAGATCTTGAAATAAAAATGGCTGCAGTTTCGCCAAATGGTAAAGAAATTGCAGTTTACGAAACAGACGGCGGTTCAATAAACAGAGTCTCTGTCTGGAACTGGGATACACTTTCAAGAAAATACGCACGACGCTTTACCGATTCAATCACTTCGATTTCGTATTCTCAAAAAGGAACCTACATAATCGTTGGAACAGCAACTGTTGACGGAGCTGTTTTTCTGAATGCGGCAACCGGAACTGTAATCAATAAAATTACAGATTCAACCGGAATTGTAAATTATGCCGAAACAAGTTCTTCGGAAAAAACTGCGGTAATGTATTCACCGGCAGGAAATCTTTCTTACTATAATCTTACAACCGGAAAACTAAAAAAGAAATTTTCAACAATTCAGGGGCTTTACCAGACAGTACTTTTTAATAACTCACTCTATTTTGCAGGCGTACAGGACAATACAATCTATATCTGCCATGCACTATCCGGCGAAATTTTAAAAACAATCACTTCAAATCTTCCTGTGCTTTTAACATCCCGAACTGATGAAAACTTATACTATCTTGAAAATGACGGTCGCGGAATTTATAAGCTCTGTATGTTAGAAAATCAGGAAAACCAGGGCTTAAGTACACCTAGAATTATAAAAACTATGAAGGGACCTCGCGGAAACGAAAGTATCACTACGGGTATAAAAATCGGAAATGAAATAATGTGCGGTTCAAAATCCGGAGCTGTATATAAAACAAGCTGTGAGCCGGAAACAGATACAGTTATTTTCCCGATTCTTACAGAAAATACCTACGATAAAATTCTCGATATGAGCCCAATCGGTGAGGATTTTTACTTTCTTACTAAAAATTCGGTATATAAATCATCTTATGACACTGGTGTTGTAAACAGACTTGGGGATAATCCTGGACAAACAAAAATTATTTCATATGGCAATAAGCTTGTCATGTGGTCAAAAGGAACCCGAGACAATGTTATTCTCTACGATTATTCAAAACCTGAAATTACAGTGCTCTTTACACCTAAAAATTCACTTCAATCTGTACGTCTATTTGGAAACACAATTTTGGAGATGGAAAGTAATTCTGTTGTAAACACATATGATATGGAAAACCGCGTTCTTTCTGAAGCATACACAGGAGCAGGTTTACAGGATGCGATAATTGGTGCAGATGGAAAATTATATGTAGCAAAATCCTATGCAACAAATCCAAAGTCAGCTCTTCTTTGCGTTGACCCGGTAACAAAAGAAACTGTGCCTTTAAATCTTTCCGGAAATGTTG
This sequence comes from uncultured Treponema sp., assembly GCA_946185185.1. Classification (GTDB taxonomy): domain Bacteria; phylum Spirochaetota; class Spirochaetia; order Treponematales; family Treponemataceae; genus Treponema_D. The sequence goes on from CAMHIV010000104.1 coordinate 7,361, forward strand.
CCTATGCCCTTTCTATTTATGACAACAACATCTACGGAATCAATATTATTTCGGA
>CAMHIV010000105.1 GCA_946185185.1 uncultured Treponema sp.
GTGCCTTTTAGAGAAAAAGACGAAAATGTTAATCGTGTAATGGAAATTGGTTATATCACAAAAAAAGATTTCATAATGAGTGAAGTCGGACTTGCATATATCGAAGAGATGAAGAAGTATTTGAAAATTCAGGGATAAAAATAAAACTTTTTTTATGATAAAACATACTAAACCTATTGACTTAGTATGAAATATGTTATATATAATAACTATACCTTGTTATTAGGAAATGGTTATGAATATTAAGTTTGATTTTTATATGACTGAATTCTCTTGCTGCTGCTGTTGTAAATAACAGCGGCTGGCATTATATACTTTTAGATCCCGGCTGCTTTGCAAGAACCTGTAAGGCGGGCGGGATTTTTTTTCGCCGCCGGGAAAACTCTGATTTATGCGAGGATTTTTATGAAAGAGTATGCAACTAGTTTAACGGCGAATCTTTGTTCATTTGCAAGGGCTTATCATTCAAGCTTTGTACACAAGAAGATTTTTAACGATTACCTTTCATTCGATTTGATGGGAAAGGATTTGTACGAAAAAACAGGTCTTTTGATTCAGAACAAGTTCAAAAAGGAAACCTTTGATTTAAACGAATGGCTTTGCACTCCGTCAATTATGCATGAACTGGTGGAATTTATTGAACCAATTCCTCTTTCGAGAATTGCATTTTTTGAAAAGGAACTTGCAGCGTTTGCTGAAAAGCATGGAAAAATTCAGTATGTAATCTGCGGGGCTGGGTTGGATTCCTTTGGATTCAGAAATGCAGATCCAAATATCAAGGTTTTTGAAATTGATCATCCGAATACACAAAAATTCAAGAAGAACCGCATCAAGGAGCTCGAATGGAATTCCAGTCGCCTGGTATTTGTTCCGGTGGATTTTTCTAAGGATGATATGAATCTGGAATTGATTAAAAAAGGTTTCGACAAGAATGTTCCTACTTTTTTTGCTATCCCGGGGGTTTCATATTATCTTACACTTCCTGTGCTTGAAGGAACGATTCAGAAAATAGCATCTCTTTGCAGTGCACCTACACTTATCTGCTTTGACTATCCGGATGAAACAACTTTTGCCCGTCCGGCAAAGCACCGCGTTTCGATTCTTGCAGAAATAACTGAGCGCCTTTCTGAAAAGATGACGGGAACTTATTCAACCCAGGAAATGAAGCAGATGCTCCGCCGTCACGGTTTTACGGTCGAGAAACACCTTTCTCCTGAAGATATTCAGAATGAATTTTTCGAAGATCGAAAAGACGGCTTAAGGGCGTTTGAAAATGTACATTTTATGACAGCAGGAAACTGGTAAAAAAAACTAATAAAACCTATTGACATAGTAGGTAAATAGGGTATATAAGAAGTCTATAACCTACTAAGTTAGTATGAAAATAAAACTATAAATAAATAAAAACTATAAGCGAGGTATATTATGAGTGGAAAAAATTATAAGGATATTGAATCAGCTTTGATTCACGGTGGAATTTATGGCGATAGTCTTACTGGTGCGGTAAATGTACCAATCTATCAGACATCAACTTACGAACAGCAGGGGCTTGGACAGAATAAAGGATGGGAATATTCCCGAACAGGAAACCCGACTCGTGCAGCTCTTGAAGCTTTGATTGCAGAACTTGAAGGTGGTACACACGGTTTTGCCTTTGGTTCAGGAATGGCTGCCAGTACAGCTGTTTTAAGTCTTTTTAAGAGCGGCGACAAAGTAATTATTTCAAGCAATGTTTATGGCGGAACTTTCCGTGTTTTGGACAAAATCTTTAAGAATTTTGGAATTACATATTCGATTGAAGATACTACAAATCTTGAAACTCTTGAAACAAAAATTACTCCGGATGTAAAGGCAATTTGGATTGAAACTCCTGCAAATCCACTTCTTACAATTACTGATCTTGCTGGAATTGCAGCAATTGCAAAAAAGCACAATATTCTTTCGATTGTTGACAATACATTTATGACCCCATATATTCAGCGCCCAATTGAACATGGAATCGATATCGTAGTTCACAGTGCTACAAAATATCTTGGCGGTCACAGTGATGTTGTTGCTGGTCTTGCAGTTGTTCACGACGATAAGCTTGCAGAACGAATCGGCTTTATTCAGAACGCGACCGGCGGAGTTCTTGGACCATTTGATTCATTCCTTCTTATCCGTGGAATTAAAACTCTTGGAGTTCGCCTTGACCGCCACACTGCAAATGCAGAAAAAATCGCTGAACACCTTAAAAATCATCCGGCAGTAAAAAATATTTATTATCCTGGATTGAAAAGTGATGCCGGATATGAAATCAACAAGAAACAGGCTAAAAACGGCGGTGCAATGATTTCCTTCGAGCTCTATGAAAACTATGACATCAAAAAATTCTATTCTTCACTTGGCCTGGTTGCTCTTGCAGAAAGTCTTGGTGGAGTTGAAAGCCTTGTATGCCATCCAGCTTCAATGACTCACGCATCTATTCCAAAGGATATTCGCGATAAAGTTGGTATTACAGAAGGCCTCATTCGCCTTTCCGTAGGAATAGAAAGCGCCGAAGACATAATCGCCGATTTGGACCAGGCAATTGCAAAGGCTAAATAGAGGTTGAAGGACGAGCAATAGGAAGCCAATTTTGCCATGAAAAACAATAACTCGACATTAAGACTAATAATTGCGGAGGATTTGATATGAAATATTTTAATGGAATGCAGGAACTTGTAGGAAACACTCCTCTTGTAAAATTGAATAATGTTGGACTCCCGGAAGGAGTTAATCTTTTTGCAAAGCTAGAACTTTACAATCCTAGTGGAAGCGTAAAAGACCGCACCGGCCGATACATGGTTGAACAGGCAGAACGGGATGGTCTTTTGAAAAAAGGCGGAACAATTGTTGAAGGAACTGCCGGAAATACAGGACTTGGAATTGCATTTGCAGCTTTGAATAAAGGTTACCGTGTAATTTTTGTTGTTCCGGAAAAGTTTTCTCAGGAAAAACAGACTTTGATGCGTGCTCTCGGCGCAGAAATCGTAAATACTCCGCGTTCAGAAGGAATGCTTGGAGCCGCAAAAAAGGCAGAAGAAATAAAGGCAAGTATTCCTGGCAGTGTAAGCTTGAAGCAGTTTGAAAACCCTGCAAACCCTCAGGCTCATTACGAAACAACCGGACCTGAAATCTATTCTGCTTTGGATGGCAAAGTTGATTATCTTATTGCAGGTGCCGGAAGCGGCGGAACTTATGCAGGAATCGTAAAATATTTGAAAGAAAAAAATCCAGCAATTAAGGGAATCCTTGCAGATCCTATCGGTTCAAGCATGGGTGGCGGCGAACACGGAGATTATAATATTGAAGGAATCGGAAACGATTTTATTCCAAAGACTATGGATATGTCTCTTGTGGATGAGGTAATCAAAATCAATGACGACGAAGCCTTTGGCGGTGCAAGAACTCTTGCCAAAAACGAAGGAATAATCGCAGGTTCATCAAGCGGCGCCGCTTTTGCAGCTGCATTAAAACTCGCAAAAGAAGGAAAACGCGGAAATTTCGTAGTAGTCCTCCCAGACCGCGGCGACAGATACTTTTCAAAAGGGCTGTTTGAGTAGCAGATGGGGTGTGTTCACTAGGATCGCGCCCTTATCGCTTTGGAAAGCAGCCACGCTTGTTTTAGTCCTATCGAAAAAAATACCGGAAGAATTGAACGAAGCATTCTGAGTCCAGTTTTTCCGCCCCTCGCATACCAGGCAGTCTTTGCTTTTTCCCAATTTCTGAAGACCATTGGAATAAAACAGAAAAAGACTGCCAGTATATTTGAAAACTTATTTTCTTTTGAAACGGGAAGGATTTTTCTGATGAAAGTTTCAATCTGATTTATTCCTTCCCGAAGCTGCAGGGTAGTGGAAGTTTTAAAAATAATTGAAGCGCCCTGCATCATGCAGAAAAGCTTTACAAGCATTTTAAGAGTTTCTGTGTTTGTCATTGTTTCTGAAAATGCTTCTTTTAAGTCAGTTTGAAAAGCTCTTGCAATAAAACTTGAAAGGTAAAGAAATACCGCATAATACAAAACGGGTTTTAAATCCGCAAACTGTTCTTGGAGCGTAAAACGAAGACATGAAAGAAGAATTGTTTGAATCAAAATCAATCCGACAGCGACTTCAAACGGAAGATTGAACACGATTATGTTCAGCGCTGGAATTAAAAGAAGTTTTGCAACAGCCGGCATTCGGTGAACGGGCGAGAATCCAGGTTTGTATGAAAAAGCAAGGTTTTGTTTTCCGTTTTTTACCAAATTAAGTCTCCCACAGTTTTATAGGAATTAAATGGATTTCTGATATTCCATTGTTCAACGTCTATATTCTTTTCTGTGATTTCTGCAGGAGAGCCGTCAAAAGTTTTTTCGCCCCGGAAAAGAACAATAAACTGGTCGGCAAGGGCAAGGCATTTTTCTATTTCATGGGTAAGAATTAAAACTGTTTTTTTCTGCTGTTTTAAATTCTGTATTAGCGCATTAACCTGTTTTACTCCGGTGTAATCCAGATTGGCGTAGGGTTCGTCCAGAATTATTACCGGCAAATCCATTGCTAGCATGCAGGCTACAGCGAGTCTTCGTTTTTCTCCGCCGGAAAGAAATCTTGCGGGGTAGTCTTTTTTTTCTGTGAGTCCGGTTTTTGAAAGTGCATTTTCTACAGCTTCATCAACTTTGTCTTTTTTCCAGCCAAGATTTTTTGGCCCGAAAGCAATGTCTTCGGCGGGTGTTTCCCCTAGAATCTGAGTTTCGGCTTCCTGAAAAACAAGACCAGCTTTTCCAAAGGATAAAACTTTTCCGCTGTCTGCTTTTTCTAAACCTGCTATTATGGACATTAAAAGGCTTTTTCCCGAACCGTTTTCTCCGCCGATTACGCAGGTTGTGTTTTCCTGTATTTCAAAGCTTACATTTTTAAGAACATGGAGGATTCCGTTAATTGTGTTAAAGGATTTTGAAATGTTTTGAACACAAAGTTTATTCATCGTTTTCCCTGACTTCGGCGTAAAGATACTGTGCAATTACCGGGCGGATTTTTAAACTCACCGGAATAATTACCAAAATTTTAAGCAAATCTCCAGGAAGGTAAGGAATCACGCAGGCTGCCATAGTATAGCCGAAAACTGTTTTGTCTTGTGGAATTTTTCCGGCGCCAAGAGCCCAGAATGCAAATCTTATTGTCCCCGGAATATACAAAATAATCATGCCCGAAACAATTGCGATAGTTATTCGTACAATAGTTTTTGCGCTCAGTTTTTTTTCTTCAATCGATGGCTTTCCGGAAATGATTCCTGCAAGAAGGGCGCCTATAAAATATCCCGGGAAAAAACCGCCGGTTGGTCCCATAAGAACTGCAAGCCCTGAAGTGCCGCCAGAAAATACTGGCAATCCGATTGCCCCTGCTAAAATAAAAAGAGCTGTTGGGGCACAACCGATAAATCCGCCCAGTAAAACTCCGGAAAGAATGCAGAGTGCGTTTTGCAGTACAATTGGGACGACTCCAAGAGGAATTTTTATAAAGCAGCCGGCACAAATTGTTGCAGCCAGAAAGGCTGTGAATACGAATTTTAAGCTTGTTGAATTTTTCATAGTTGTTTCCTTTTAGTTTACAATATTCTTCCTAGTTTCTGAATCAGTTTTATATCTTCTTCGACAGTTGAACCTGTTGTTGTAAGCATATTTCCTGTGATGGTGGCATTTGCACCACTTTTAAATGCTTTTTCGCCGTAATTCTTCATAAGTTTTCTTCCTGCTGCAAGTCTTATCTGGGCAGTTGGATTTATAAAACGGAACATTGCAATTGTTCGTAAAATTTCTTCTTCGGAAAGCTGCTGCAGATTTTCGAACGGGGTTCCTTTTACAGGCATGAGTGCATTAATCGGAATTGAATCTGCCTGGATTTCTGAAAGTGCCAGAGCCATTTCAAGCCGGTCTTCAAAAGTTTCGCCCATTCCGATTATTCCGCCGGAGCATATTCTTAATCCGGCCTTCTTAACCTGCTTAAGAGTGTTTATTTTCATCTGATAGGTATGTGTTGTGCAGATATTTTTAAAATTTCGTTCTGAAGTTTCAATATTGTGGTGATAACAGGTTACTCCGCAGTCTTTTAGTGCCGAAAGCTGTTCATTTGAAAGAAAGCCCATGGAAGCGCAAAGTTTGATTTTGAGCATTTCGTGCATTTTTTTGTAAACGCTCAGGGCATTTTCGAATTCTTCCCCGGTCAAGGCTTTTCCAGAGGTTACAAGAGAAAACCTATGTATGCCGGCATTTTGATTTTTCTGCGCCTCGGAGATAATTTCTGATTCATTGCAAAAGGAATATGTTTTGCAATTTGTGTGGTTCATCGCGCTTTGTGCACAGAATTTACAGTTTTCGCTGCATTTGCCGCTTTTTGCATTTATGATTGAACATAATTCAATTTGATTTCCGCATAATTTTTCGCGGATAAAATCGGCAGCATCACAAAGTGTCTGTAAATCTTCCGTTTTGAAGAATGATAAATCGTCTTCCCGGCAAAGTCTTTTTCCGTTAATAATTTCTTGTGCAAGCTTCTCTAGATTCATGTGGATAATGTATTGTAAACCAAAAATAAATTCAAGGTTTACAATAATTTTTATACGTAATTTTTTTGCATTGATTTATATGTATGTTATAATGAACATCTGCGAGGTATAGCATGACTGAATTTTTTGAGCATCATATTATGTGGGAATGTGCATTCCGGCTTTTTCTTAGTTTTGTAGCCGGTATAGCTCTGGGGCTGGAACGAAAGAGCCGTCTCAGGTCTATAGGAATGCGTACCTTAATTTTAATCAGCGTTTCTTCCTGTCTTTTAGGAATTCTTTCTACGTACATGGCTGGAATAAATGATTTCGGTTTTAATGTAACCGGAGATCCTACCCGTATTGCTGCTGGAGTTGTAAGCGGTGTCGGCTTTTTGGGCGGTGGAGCAATTCTTCGCCAGGGAATGAATATAAAGGGGCTTACCAGTGCTGCAATCATCTGGGCGGCCATGTCGGTAGGGCTTTCATTTGGAAGCGGACTCTATATTCCTGCGATTGCAGTTGTTGCGGTTGTTATCATTTCTCTTATTATGTTTGGCCGCCTTGAAGAAAAATTGTTTCCTGCACGAAGCGCAAAGACTCTTCGAATAATGTTTGAAGATTCAAATGTAGATATCGAAGATGTAAAACGAATAATTACATACTGTTCAATTGTTGTAATCGATGAAAATTTTACCAGAGTCTATAGTACAAATCAGCTTATTGTCTGCTTTGGTGTTCGGGTTCCAAGAACGATTGATTACAAGCTTTTGAGCTTAAAGCTTTCAACGGCTTACAAGTTGAGCGAACTTACGATAACCGACTGATTTTT
>CAMHIV010000106.1 GCA_946185185.1 uncultured Treponema sp.
CCGGTGATTCAATCGGCTGCGGTATTCTTTCCCGATATCCGGTGAATTCCGTAAAAGTTCACAATCTTGATATACGAAGTGAAAATGAAAAACAGCCTTCTATGCGCTCTCTTATGGAAATATCCCTTTGCACAAAATATTCCGGCGATTTTACTCTCCTTGTAAATCACTGGAAATCAAAATCAAGTGGTGAAGAAGAATCCGAAGTATGGCGAAAAATATGCAAAAGATAATAATATTGTTGATGAAAATGGAAAACCATTTAAATTTAATCATTTCCGAATTTGAAGCTATAAAATCTTTTTCTTTTGAAACGAACAATCATCAAAACATGAATCTGAGAGATTTTGTGCAAAATGAAAGAATTTCGGTTTTTTCTCCGTGGATAAACGAAACCGGAACCTTTGTAGATCCCGGCTCATACTACTACCGTTCAAACTGGGAACGCATAGATCATTTTTTTGCATCCCCGGAACTGGCAATAAAAACATTTTATCCGCTTACAGACGGCCCCTGGTGTAATTCAGAAAGTCAGGTGCCATCTGCGTACAAAATTTATTCGGGTTACGGTTATTCAGACCATCTGCCGATTTTTTGCGAAGTTGAGTTTTGAAAAACTATGCTTCAGTAAAGCCGGCGTTAATTCCGTTCATTGTTTTATAAAAATCCGGGAACGAAACTGCACAGCATTCTGCGTCTTTTACGATGATTTCCTGTCCTTCAGGGAGTGCAAGTCCAAGGCAGGCAAGGCTCATGGCAACCCGGTGATCGTCGTAGCTTTCTACTTCGCCGCCGTGGAGATTCCATGCTGGATTTACAGAACCGTCTGCGTTCTTTTTGCTGTGGCCGGTTACCTTGAACCAGTCTGGACCGGTTTCAATCGTTGCGCCCAGCTTTTCAAGCTCTTTCTGCATTACTTCAATGCGGTCAGTTTCCTTTTTGCGGCACACACCGATATCTTCGATTACGATTGAACCTTCTGTAAAACAGCCTGCAACAGCAAGGGCGCAGATTGCATCCGGGTAGCCTGAAAGATTTACGTGCAGTTCCCTGTTTGGAAGGTGTTCTGCAGAAAGACGGCTTTTCTTTACGGTAAGGGCCTTTGTTTTTTCATCGATTTCGATATTGGCGCCTAGTTCCTTAAGGACATCAACAATTGCCATGTCTCCCTGGCTTCCGCTGGTGTCTACGTTATCGATTGTAATTTCACTTTCTGTGATGAGGGCGGCAACAAGAGGGAATGCAACGGCTTCCCAGTCACTTGGAATTACCTTGTCAAAAGCCTTCATCTGGATTGGTCCGTGAACCTTAATGTGCTTGTAATCTTCGCTGATTTCAAGCTTAACGCCCATTTCTTCAAGCCACAGGCGGGTCATGTTGAGGAAAGGAGTTTCTTTTGGGTCTGTAAGTTCAATGTTAGTGGTTCCATTCAAGCGGCTTGCGGCCATCATGATTCCGCTGATGTACTGGCTGAGTCGGCCGTCTGTAACGATTGTGCTTCCGTCTTTTACAGGCCCCTTGATAATAAGCGGCGGTGCATTTTTTTCCGGACGGGAGATGTATGCTTCGGCGCCCATCTGCTTTAAGGCATCCACAACATGAAGAACCGGTCTTGTGCGGATTGAATCATCTCCGGTAAAAACTGTCCAGCCTTCAAAGGTTGCGGCAACAGGACTCATAAAATAAAGAAGGGAACCTGAATCGCCTACGTTTACAACGTCGTCTGGAAGATGTGCGTTTTTTCCGGCACCTTCAACAACCCAGTCCTTTGGATTTGAAATATCAACCTTTGCGCCGAAAAGCGGTACTGCCTTACTTGAAGAAACGCAGTCTGCACCCCCCAGTGGATTTCTGATATGTGAAGTTCCTTCTGCAAGAGAAGAAAAAATTAATGCTCTGATTGTATGACTTTTTGATCCCGGAACCTGAATGTGTCCGCTCAATTTTGCAGCTTTTGCCTGAATTTTCATAATGCAGACATGATAGCAGAATTTGAAAATTGGTTCAATTTACGAAAGTAAGCCAAGCTCTTCCCACCTCTCGTACTTTTTTTCCAACTCTGCTGTCAGGTCGTTGTACTGGCGATTGATGGATTCGTAGTCGATTTTGGCACCAGAAGACATTTCGGCTTCAAGGGCGGATTTTTTTTCTTCCAGTTCCAGAATTTCAGTTTCCAAAGCTTCGAATTCTTTCTGCTCTTTCCAGGTTCGTTTGCGGGGTGCACTAGAGCAGGCGTTAAGGGCGGCGTTTGAGCCCTTTGAGGGGGTAGCGGACAAGTCAACTTGTTGGCTTGGGAGCGAGGGGGAGGCTTTCCCCTCCTTTTTTTCTTCCCGTTTCTGCTCACGCTCATTCAAAAGCTGCTCGCGTTTCTGCTGGTCACGGAGTTCGATGTATTCAGAACACTTTCCCACAAAGCCACTGATATTTCCGTCCTCTTCAAGAATGAACATTGTGTCGGCAACTTTATCCATAAAATACCGGTCGTGAGAAACAACAAGAAGACAGCCCTGATACTGCATCAAAAACTGTTCGAGCACATTCATCGTAAAAATGTCAAAATCGTTGGTCGGCTCGTCCAGAATCAAAAAATTCGGATTGGTCATCAAAAGACGGATTAAAAACAGGCGCTTACGTTCGCCGCCACTCAAAGATGAAAGCGGAGAATGCAGAATTTTTCCTTCAAAGCCGAATTCGTTCAAAAACTGTCCGGCAGAAAGAGTTTTTCCGTCATTTTTTGTTACGTTTTCGGCAGCTTCCTTTATGTAATCCAAAACCGGAAGTGAAAGATCCTTAAAAACCGGATTCTGCATGTAATATCCGAAGAATGTATTTTCGCCCACAACTACAGTACCGGTATCTGGCGCCAGCTGACCGGTAATTATATTCAAAAAAGTGGATTTCCCTGAACCGTTGTCGCCGAAAATTCCGATTTTCTGCCCCTTTGTGAAAGTGTAGGAAAAATCCGAAATTACAGGAACAGAGGTTCCGCTTTTTGTGTAGGCTTTTGAAATTGAATGAAGCTCCAGAACTTTTCCGCCGAGACGGCGCCCCTGAACTTCAAAAGAAAATCCCTTGTCTTCCTTAAACTTTTCGCGGTTGATAAGCTGCATGTCGCGCTGGATACGGGCCTTTGCCTTTGTTCCCCGGGCACACGGACCACGGCTAAGCCAGTCCCGCTCAAAACGAAGGACACTTTCTATGCGTCGGTCGGTATTGCGTTCAATTTCTGCTTCAACTTCTTTTTTTTCAAGATAGGTTGAATAGTTTCCCTGGTAAAGCTTTATTTTATTTCGTGCAAGCTCAAAAATATTGTTGCAGACAGCGTCCAGAAAATAGCGGTCGTGAGTAACCATGAGTACGGTTCGTTTTGTGTCCCTAAGGTAATTTTGAAGCCAGGTGATTGTTGTTATATCCAGGTGGTTTGTAGGCTCATCCAAAAGAAGAAGCTTTGTATCCTCAACAAGAACCTGGGCAAGGGCAACTTTTTTTACCATTCCGCCGCTCAAAGTTCCCATTGTTTTATTCAATTCATTGATTCCAAGAGTAGAAAGGATTGAACTTACCTGCGCCTCATAATTCCATAAATCCTGCTTTTCCATCTGCTCGTTCAACTGCTCATAGCGGCGATGAACTCCATCTCCCGCATTCGGATTTGCAAGCTCTTCACAGGTTTCAAGAAAGTCCTTTATTATGGAAAGTTTTGGAGAATTGCTTTTGAAAATGTGATTTCTGATTGTATCATCCGGATTATAAGACGGACTCTGCGGTAAAAATGAAACTCCTGATTCTTTATTAATAACTACGGTTCCTTCGTCTGGAGCATGAACGCCAGCAATTGTTCCAAGCAATGTTGATTTTCCGATTCCGTTCCGGCCAATGAGGGCGGCCTTATCTCCTTCATTAAGACCAAAAGTAACGCCAGTAAAAAGCATTTCCTCCCGGCCGATTTTTGCAACGTTATTAATAGAAAGAATATTCATGGCTGTTAGTATATATGGTGGTTTCGACATGCTCAACCACCGCAGCATAATCGCTCAACCACCGCGGAGTATTTGCTCACCACCAAGGAAAAATCACTTCATCTTTATTAAATCGGCGAAATTCGCTATTCTATCTGCATGAACGAATTACAACTTAAATACGGATGCAACCCAAACCAGAAACCGGCGCGGGTTTTTATGGAAGACGGAAAGGATTTACCAATTACAGTTTTGAACGGTAAACCTGGATTTATTAACCTTTTGGACGCTTTTAACGGCTACCAGCTTGTAAAAGAACTTACAGAAGCAACTGGACTTCCAGCTGCAACCAGTTTTAAGCATGTAAGCCCAGCAGGTGCCGCAGTTGGAAAACCATTGAGCGACACTTTGAAAAAGATTTATTTTACAGACAACGTTGAACTTACACCTATGGCTTGTGCTTATGCCCGTGCCCGCGGAGCTGACCGCATGAGTTCTTTTGGTGACTTTATCGCTTTGAGCGGTGAATGTGATGAAGCAACTGCCCTTCTTATCAAAAAAGAAGTTAGTGACGGAATCGTTGCTCCTTCATACTCAGCAAAAGCCCTTGAAATTCTTAAGGCAAAGAAAAACGGAAACTACTGTGTAATTCAGATTGATCCTAACTACGTTCCAGCTGACCTTGAAAAGAAACAGGTTTTCGGCGTTACTTTTGAACAGGGACACAACTTCCTTAAAATCGACAACTCTTGCCTTTCTAACATCGTAACAAAGAACAAGAATATGAGCGACGAAGACAAGATGAACCTTGTAATTTCCCTCATCGTTCTTAAATATACTCAGTCTAACTCAGTCTGCTATGTAAAAGACGGACAGGCAATCGGTATTGGTGCCGGACAGCAGAGCCGCGTTCACTGTACACGCCTTGCAGGTCAGAAAGCAGACAACTGGTGGCTTCGCCAGAGCCCACAGGTTTTGGGACTTCAGTTTGTAGACGGAATCAAACGTGCTGACCGCGACAACACAATCGATGTTTACATCGGCGACGAATACGAAGACGTTCTTGCAGAAGGCAAATGGCAGAAACTTTTCAAAGTAAAGCCGGCTGTTTTCACACGTGAAGAAAAACGCGCATGGCTCGACAAGAATACAGACGTTGCAATCGGTTCTGATGCCTTCTTCCCATTTGGAGACAACATCGAACGCGCCCGCAAGTCAGGTGTTACAGTAGTAGCTCAGCCAGGCGGATCAGTTCGCGACGACCAGGTAATCGAAACCGCCGATAACTACGGAATGGCAATGGCCTTTACTGGAATTAGATTATTCCATCACTAATCAGTTTTCCGTCAGGAAAACTGACGACTTGGGTAAATCAATTGTATCTTTCAGAATAATTTTTTCCCAAGTCGCCATCATTAATAGAGCTTGCACGATTTCTGTTAGGAAATCGTGAGACACGGGCACAAGGCATTTACACTGATGAACAGCACTGACAGCCCGTGTCGCCACCATTAATAGAATAGTTTCGAGTTTTGAAAACCAATAATTAAAATTGGCGCGAGGGAGTGTAGTATTGTGTAAAAACACTCTGTTTGTGGCCGTCGCGTAAGCGACGTTTTTATGGGTTCCCCTGCCATGAACAGCGTGTAGTGCACTAGTGCACGATTTTACACAATGCAAAACAACCGGTAGCCAATTTTAATGATGTTTTTTTTTACTTATTTCACACTCGCACTGCTTGTCGCACTTCCTGTTGTAACACTCGGCATCGTAGTTCCTGCTGCATCTACCGCATACAATCCATTAAAATCTGTTCCGCCGCTAAAAGATGGCGAAGTATAAACTGTATAACCTGAAGAACTTGAGCTGGTAAAGGATGGAGCACTCATAACAAAAAGTCCGTAGCTTGAAGTTGGCAGTGTAAACGCATACTTACATTCACCGCTTACATAAACTGCAACCTTACTGAATGAGCTTGAAGAACTGCTCTGTCCCGGCATCTGCATTCCGCCCATTCCACTTGAACTTCCTGTAAAGTACAACATTTTCTGACCGCTCACACTGTATTCACTTAATGCCATCTGGGAACCGCTTACCCCGGCAATTACACCACCTGTAATATAAATCGCATTTCCAGAATCAAATGAATCTTCCGAACCTGTTGGCGCATAAGAAACTATCACACCGCCCTGAACATAAAGATTGTGATTTGCATCGATTCCATCACCCTTTGAAGCCGATACATAAAGATATCCGTCTTTCATATAGAAATCACCGGCATCATTGCTGACATTTACACCGTCGTCCTGGGCATAAACCTGTGTAACGCCGCCGGAAATTTCAACCAGATATTCACCTTCAATTCCTTCCGGGGCACACTTAATATAAAGCTCAGAACTGTCTGTACTTGTGCTTGCACTTCCGGTACATTTTACAAGAACGCCGTCTGCATCGTAATATGAGCCGGTTTTCTTATCGTCCCCGGTAAAACCACTGGTACCAGTAACATTTACAGAAGTTAGTCCGCCGGCGATGTAAACATATGAACCGGCAATTCCTTTTCCGTTGTATGCTTGGATTGTAATTTTTCCGCCATTAATATAAACCGCGCTGTCAACATTGTCAGAATCAGCCTTGATTCCGGTTGTTTTTCTAAGGGCTGAGGTTGAAACAACACCTGTTCCACTAAATGAGATTGTTCCGTCGTTTACAGTAACTGTGTCATCTGCATAAAGCCCGTGTTTTCCATTGGAAGAAAGCTCGTAAATTCCGTTTTCAACAGTGAGTTTTGCTTTTGAAGCAATACAGTTTTTATAAGCCTGAATAACCTTGAGCGAACCTTCCCCCGTTAAAGTCAAATCCCCCTTACAGTACAAAGTTCCTTTTGAATCACTTCCTTCGCTCACGACTTTCTGAGAAACTGTGCATTCATAAGTAACTCCATCATCTTCGTATGTTGCGCCTTCTGTTGTTGAATATTCTTCGCCGTAACCGATACCATAGACTCGGCCGTCAGAAAGCGTATTTGTTCCGCTCAAATTAACTTTTGCTGCAGAACCTTTTGTAATTTCAATACACGGATAATCAGAAGAAGTGATTGTTGCATCATTCAAATAAATTCCAATAAGATTTGTTTCATTCGACTGGATTTTAATTCCGCCGGTCGACATTGTTCCGCTGATATAAAATGCAACATCGGTTGTCGCGCTGGAAGCATCAATTTTAATCAGACCTGTAGAAACTTCATTTCCATCTGTGTCAGTAGTAGTTGTGTATTTGATTTTTACAGTTTTATCTTCAAAAACCTTAGCGCTATCCACTGTAATTTCTGTAAAATTACTATTGTCAGTAGAATAAGAACCGGCGGAAAGATTCAAATAAACCACCTTTGAATAAGCAGTT
>CAMHIV010000107.1 GCA_946185185.1 uncultured Treponema sp.
AGAAATTTTCGTATTTTGCAATATTTTTTCCTCATTTAGAGCATTTTTTTGCGAAAAAAGGTGAAAATGAGCGTCAAAAAGTAAAGAAAAGTCTAACATTAAAAAAAATAATACCGAATATATAAATGTAGTTCAAATAAATGAAACCTAACTATATCCATTGGGAGGATTTATATGAAAAGTTATTCACTTAAGAGTTTGGGAAATAAGAAAGACTACATGACAATCGTTGCAGAAAAAGAAGACGGATATGTAATCCGCATCGTTCGTGATCAGGACGGATATGAAGATGTAAAAACAGACTGGCTCAGCAAAGAACTTTTCGAATGCTGCCTTAGAACTGGATACATCACAGAAATAATGGATACAGTAGACGCTGTTGCCGTAAGTGCTTAAAAATACTTTTCGGCCAGTTCAATAGCTGACTGGAGCCTAACCTGTTTATCTTGTACTGCAGGCAGCCAGTTAATCTTTACACCATTTTTTTCCATAAACCGGAACCAGGTTTCCTGCCTTTTGGCAAATTGACCAATCGCAATATAAAGCTTTTCAATCATTTCTTCTTTAGAGTCAATTTTTCCCTGTAACAATAGTGAGCACCAGCGGTATTCAAGTCCCAGTTTTTCAAGCCGTTCCCAGGAATACCCCGAATCATGGAGATTCTGAACTTCATCCAACATTCCTTCGTCAAGGCGTTCAATAAGGCGCTTTTTGATATTTTCCCGAACTTTAGTTCTGTCAAAAGTTGTACCAATAATAAGAGGTTTAATTTCCGGGCGGGGATACATTCCTTTTAAGAGTTCGCTTCTCTTTGGTTCCTGATGACCAAGAACAATTTCGATGCCGCGTATAACTCTATCACGTTCCAAAAGGTCTGCTTTAGTGTGCAAATCCGGTTTTAATTTCAAATATATTTCGCCAAGTTCTTCCAGACTTTTTTCGGAAAGCTCTTTTCGAAGCTCAGGATCTTCAGGAACATCGACCAGTTCATAATTTCTTACAATCGCATCCAGATACATTCCCGTTCCGCCAACGATTACAGGAAGAACCTTGCGCTCCGTCAAAGAATCAAAAACGCGATAAAAATCCTGCTGATAATGGAAAACATTGTATTCAATATTCAAATCTGCGATATCAATCATGTGATATGGAAGAGGCTTTCCCTTTTAAATCTTTTCCGGAACCAATATCTAATCCCTTATAGGTCTGTCTGGAATCAGCAGAAATAACTTCGCCGCCAAAATGACCTGCAAGCTGAACTCCAATGTATGTTTTACCGACAGCAGTTGGTCCAAGAACTACAATACAGTTATATTCGCCCATTCTACATTACTCGGCAGATTGCGCATTTAAGATACTCAGACTTAGGATATCCCAAAAGAACAGGATGATCGGAACCAGCTCCACGCTTTTCAAGAATCTGAACCCGTTTATGACTGTCCATTGCAGCGTGCATCAACATGTCATAAAAATAATGTGAATCAAAGAAATGAGAACAGGAACAAGTCACAAGAATTCCACCTTCATTTAAAAGACGCATTGCCCGAAGATTGATTTCCTTATAACCGCCGTACGCCTTCTGAATTGCCTTTGCACTTTTTGTAAATGCCGGCGGATCCAGAATAATTACATCGAATTTTTCGCCCTTTGATTCGTAATCCTTAAGAAGATCAAAAACATCGGCGCATACAGCTTTCATAACCTTTCCGGCGCCGTTCAGGAAAATGTTTTTATTTACCATTTCTACAGCTTCCGGACTGATATCGACACTTGTTACATCCTTTGCACCGGCCTTAAATGCATTCAATCCAAAAGCACCTGTGTGAGTAAAGGTATCCAAAACCTTTTTTCCATGACAAAAGTTACCAACAATTTTTCTGTTATCCTTCTGATCAAGGAAGTATCCGGTTTTCTGGCCATTTGCAATATCAACACTCAATTTAATTTCATTTTCAACAATTGTGATTACGGTCTTTCCACTCTTTCCAATCCAACCACTTGTTTCAGAAAGGCCTTCCTTATTTCTTACATCAGCATCGTCGCGCTCATAAATAAAATCAGGATGAACGGCTTTTTCGAGGGCAGAAAGAATCTCATCGCGGAAAACATCACAAGCCATAGCAAGGAATTGAACAACAAGATAAATCTTTCCTTCTGAATCACAGTAACGTTCGCAAATGAAGCCAGGAACAAAATCGGCTTCTGCAAAAATCAGACGGTATGAATCATACGGAGAATATTTTAACTGACGGATATTAACAGCATCAAAAATCCGTTTTTCCCAAAAAGCTTTAGTATTTTCAAAAACCTTATCTGCATGTTCCGAGGAAATAAGGCGAACAGTAATTTTTGAATTGCGGTTGATGATTCCGGTTCCTAAAAATCCGCCGGCCTTCGTAAAAACTTCAACACCACTTCCATTTTCTACATTACAATCTTCAAGTTTAGTCTGATTCCATTCATCTTTTTCAGACTTTCGAAACTTAACATGGGAAATTTCATTATCAAAAACCCATGGAAATCCAGTCTGAATTTCTTTTTCTTCCTTGGAATTTAAAAAAACACGTGCAAAACAGTTCATCAAAACCTCACATAAAGCTCTTTAATCTCGAACGAAATTATAGAGAAAAGCCGTCGTTTGGGCAATGAATTATTGATTTTTGAACTTTATCAGATTAAAATGAAAATATGACTAAAAAGCTGATTTCGCTACTTTCATTATTCTTATTTACCTCAACACTTTATGCAAAAGACAGACCAATCGTAACAGAAATAAATGCTTATCCGGGAAAAGGAACTTCAATTAATATTTCGTGGAAACTTCCTGTAAGCCCGGCAAAAAAAATAGAATACTATTCAATCTACCGCTCTTCAAGCCCTATCGGAACCTTCTACGATATTTCAAAAGCAAGCAAAGTTGGCGAAGTTGATTCTGTAACCGGAGGTTTTATAGATACCGTAAAAAACTACAACGATTATTACTATGCAGTAATTGCAAACATCGAAGGGAAACCTTACGACATTATTCTCCCGTCAATCAATTCAACTGTGAATGGAGTTCATTTAAAACTTCCGGAAAAAAATGAACAGCTTACAAACACTGCCTCTGCAAAAGAAAAACTTATCGGTCCGGATGAATTACGGGAAATTCCACTGCCGTATTTGAACCTTACGGATTACACAAAACGAAAGCCGCTTCCATTGAGCATGGAAGTAAAAAACATTGCAAAAGCTCTAACAAACGGAAAAAAGAAAAAGGTAGTGAAACAGCTTGAAATCCATGTATTTGAAGAAGATTTAATTTCCCCAGACGGCGGAGACGACTACCTGCTTTTTGATATTCTGAAAAACACTTTTATTCAGAAAAAGTATGCGGATGCAACCGTACAGCTGGAATCACTTTTGGGAACAAACTGTTCGCTTTCAGTTCAAAGGCGCGCAACATTTTACATGGGAGAATCTTTTTACTACTCTCAAAAATATGACGACGCCGTAAGAGCTTTCCTTAGAATCTACGAATTTTATCCAGGTCTTACAAAAAAATGGATTGATTCCAGCCTGGATTTACTGTATCTGGATCAGTAAATAGAACGAATCAAATCAACAAAGGACGGAGTTTTTCTTACGCCTAAATCTTCTGCTGTAAGGCCGGCTCTGTTGTTTAAAGTTCTTCCATTTGAATCTGCATTCGGAACATTTTCAAAGCCTGTAGATTCATTATTCTGACCAGAAGCATTTGATTCATCGGATGCAGCCTCATAAATCAGAACAATTTCATCGCCGGTATTTATTCGATCATAAAAGCCCTTATACTCAAGCGAACCTTCACTTACTTCTTCACCTGCAGTCGTTACTGTAAAAAATCCAAGAATGTCGCTGTCATCGTAAACGACTCCCTTCCCGTTTGCTGCAGTTTGAATAGCATTTTTTCTGACTATATCAAAAACTGCTCCTTCACGGATATTTTCCGATCTACCAATATCCACAAGCAAAGTTTTTCCATCTCGATTCAGAATTTTTCCGCGGATTGGTAAAAGTCCTAAAATATCATTTCTAAAACGGCGGAAAACACTGGAATACTTGTAATTTCCTGTGCTGTAAAGAGAATCTTCCTTGATTTTTGAACCAGTGCGGGCAGAATACATAGTATAATCAAGATTAATATCCCGGTTTCCTTCATCAACAGAGATAAGAATAAAATAATCCATTCCTGTTGTTCGTGCAGTCTGGTAAGCTTCTCCAAACCCTTTTACTTCGCGAACCTGAGTAGCTACAGAAGAAGTCGAAAGTCCCTGAAACATTTCCGAAGCAAAATCAGCTGCAATCCGATTATTTTCAATATGAATCTGATTGACACTGGATTTTACATAATAAATTCCGATGTTCCAGCGGGTTTTATCAAGATAAAACGGCTGAATATCCCATTTTTTTGCGAGAGAATCCTGCAAAAGACTTTCGTACGCTTCGATTGTATCATCCATCTTTTGTTTTGCTTTCTTTGAAACAGATTCTGAATCACGGGTTTCATTGATAAAAAGCAGCTGTTCCAGATAACTTTCATGAAGACCGTTTAATTCAAGCATTCCGGCAAAATTCATGCGGGCTTCGCTGTTAGAGGGATTGATTTTAAGGGCACGCTGATATTCATAGGTTGTACCATTACTGTCATACCGGCGGGCATATTCCCGGGCATTCTGGATATGAGGAACAGCCCATTGAGCACGCCGTTCATCTTCGAGAGAAACGCTTTTTGCAATCTGGATTTCAAGAGCGGCACGCATAATTTCATCTAAAGGATTAATAAACAAGGCTGAAGACCATATATCAATTGCTTCATCAATTTTATTCTGGGACAAAAGAGCAGCCCCCTTCATGTACCAGGCGATAGTATTATTTCTGTCCCTTCCTATGATAAAATCGCAGTAATCGATTACATCACCAAGAAAGCCCTGTTCATATCGGATTTTTGAAAGCAGCTCGTAAGCGCGGATATTGTTTCCGTCTACTTCAACGGCAATCCGGCAGTGTTTTTCGGCCGATTTTAAATCATTCTGATAAGAATCGATTACGGCAGCAAGATAATGAACTTCTGATTCGTCAGAATAAAGCTTTAATGCTTGAGAAATATATTTTTTTGCGTTTTCTTTGTTTCCAAGCTGAGCGGAAACCAACGCAAGTGAAAGCAATGCTTTGCGGTTTTCACTTTGGCGGCGAAGCGCTTCGTTATACTGTTTTTCAGCTCCTGAAATTCGCCCGTCAAAAAGATCCAGTTCTGCAAGACCAAAACGAGCGTCTATATCATTTGGAAAACGATTTAAAATGCTTTCAAAAATCGCCCTTGCATCAGAAATTTTTCCCATAGAGATCAGCGTCATTCCGCGAAGATTCAGAATGGAAGAATCTTCTCTGGAATATTTTTCTGCATTTTCAAGATATTCAAGAACGAGGTCAAATTCTCCAAGCTGATAGGAACACTGGGCAAGATGGAACCAGGCATCGCCGTACACAGGATTTTTTTGAAGACATTCCATATAAAACTGGCTTGCTTCATACCATTTTTCGAGATTTTCTGCCTTTTCTGCCAAAGAAAAGAGTTCGACAGCTGTTTTTTCCTGTGCAAATAACTGTGTAATTGAAAAAAGTGCGAGAAAAACTGCTGTAACCAGAGTTTTAGTCTTTTTCATTTCCCTCTCCTGACTTTTCGCCAGACTTTTTAATTATTTTTATCATATTTATGCGATGGCCTTCCATGTCCTGAACAATGAAATCAAAATCGTTCCAGGAAGCTTTTTCGAATTTTACAGGAATTTTTCCAAATAAATCGAAAACAAATCCGCCAAGAGAATCAAAATCCTCTGCCGGGAAATCTGCCTGAATACCTTCGTTTACATCGTCAAGGTCCACGCGGGCATCGCACAACCACATATTATTTCCAATAGAAAGAATATCTTCCCTTTCGTTATCGAATTCATCCTGTATATCGCCGACAATTTCTTCAATGATGTCTTCCATCGTAATGATTCCAGCGATTCCACCGTATTCATCAATTGCAATGGCGATATGAACATGTCGTCTTTTAAATTCCCTTAAAAGGGTATCAATTCGTTTTGTTTCTGGAACAAAATATGGTTTTCGGATAATTTTAGCAAGTTCAAGCGGCTGCCCCTTTTTTACTTCGTAAAGTAAATCCTTCACATAAAGAACACCGATTACATTATCAATCGATTCGCTGTAAACCGGAAAGCGGGAATGACCACTTTCCTTTAATTTTGCAAAAAGCTCATCTTCCGGAATATCAACAGAAATGAAATCAACATCGATGCGCGGTACCATTACCTCTTTTACCGAAGTTTCACTTAAATCTTCGATACCGTTTATCATTTCTTTTTTTTCTTCGTTTAATATCTGCTGCTGTTCCGGTGTCATTTCTTCGCCGGAAGATTCTGTTCTATGCTTATTCTTTTTCTTAAATAATGAAAATCCCATTTTTTTACCTGTGTTTTTTTAAGCTATAATAATCTCATCTGTGAGTTCTTTTAAAAGTTTTTCCTGAAGAACCAGCATTTCACATTCAGGTTCTTTCCCCTTTTCAATATGTTCTTCGCCGTGATCCATTCCGTTCAGGTGCAAAAGCCCGTGAACAAGAAGCCTTTTTAATTCCGAATTCAAGTCCACTTCAAAATATTCGGCATTTTTTGGAAGAGTTTCAAGACTTATTATAATATCTCCGGCACAAAACCATTCGCCTTCTTCGTCTTCGTATGAATCTCCTGATTCAAAAGAAAGAACATCTGTTGGAGAATCAATATCGCGGTAATTTTTATTCAAAGTCTGGATAAAAGAATCGCCGCAAAAAGAAATCGAAACTTCTTCACCGTCAAAAGACGCAAGCTGCATTACTTTTTGAACGAATGGTTCAATGGAAGAAAGCCATGAAGGTTCTTCTGTGCCTTCAACACAGGAAACAAATACTCTATTAGCCATTGATTTTTGTCTCCTCCAAAGTTTTTTCACCCAAAACAGGCTTTTCTTCTTCAGATTTTTTCTGATCATTGTCAGGATCCTTCTGGTTCGGGTATTTTACGCGGTTATGATAAAAGCCTACGAGGAATTTTACAAAGGAAGCTTTGATTTTTTTGAGGTCGCTGAAAGTAAGCGCACAGTTATCAAGCTGCCCGTGTTCCATTTTATCGTTTATGAGCTTTTCGATAAATTTTTCAAGTCGTTCTTCTGTTGGATTTTCAAGTGAACGACAGGCAGCTTCAACAGTATCGGCGAGCATGACAACACCAGCTTCCTTAGAAGACGGCGGATTCCCCGGATAAGTAAAATCAACAGGATTTACATTTGGATCAATTTCT
>CAMHIV010000108.1 GCA_946185185.1 uncultured Treponema sp.
TACTCCGGTTGAAATACAACAGAAAGCTACACTCTTCAATCCATTATCAGCACACGAATTCCAGCATCTTCTGGCATATGAATATAAATATTTCCAAAAAAAAGCCACTTCAATTTTCTGGGAAAGCGGTTGGAACGAAATGCTTTCTATGCTTACCGAAGATATGATGCAGGAATATCTGAATATATCTAATGACAACTCTCCAATTTACAGACTTCCACGATTTAATAAGTATTACTATTTGACTGGAGCTATGGAATACATAGGATATGACTGGGATTATTCTGGAACTTACGATTTCAGTCTGGCATACGCTAATTCCTATGCGTTTGGAGCCTGGCTTGCACGAAATTTCGGCGGAACAAAATTAATTCATGAAATGACAAATAATGAATATGTCGGTATGGATTGTGTAAAAGCTGCACTTAAGGCGTGCACAGGAACGGATTACACAACCTGCGGACTTTTAAAGGAATTCGCAAAAGCCATGATTTATTCAGACGGTTCAAATGGAACAAGCTTTAATAAATCCCCGGCAACTGAATACACTCTCAACGGCTATGAATACCCTCTTAAGGCAATAGATTTGTGGCATTTAGATAACATGATTACTAAAAACGAAAATGAATTCCGAAAATACGACGGACCGAATTACCTGGCTTCAAACGAATATATCTACATTCGACCACAAGGAGTATCAATTCATTATCTTGGAACAGCAACAGCAAACAATATAGAAATTGGCTTTAAGAGTATAGCAGTCGGCAACCCAGGAATCTCAATAATGCCGGGTTCAGACACCGACTCAAATGTAAAGTACTACATAATGTTTAAGTAGCCTTAATTTCGAGTTAATAGTTTTGCTATGAAAATTGGCTCCCAGTCGCAAAACGATGATGTAAAAACGTGTGCTAGCACACTACACGCTGTTTATGGTAGGGGAACCTATAAAATCGTCGCTCTTGCGACGACCATAAACAGAGTGTTTTTAATCATCGTTCCGCTCCTTCGCGCCAATTTTTATTAATTCTAGAGAACTCAAAATTAAACCTATTTCTTCAGCAAAGCCGCAAATGGGTTGTAGGTGTCGCCGTCGTTGTCGTCGTGAGTTGAAAAATAGTGGCTGGCTTCGTCATCCTGTTCTGTACTTGTGCTTGGAACAAGTGAAATGCGGCGGTTTGCAGCATCAATTTCTTTAATTGTAACAGACATTTCGTCACCAACCTTAAACTTCTTCTTAAGATTGGTATTGCGGTCAACGCCTTCAAGCGCAGAAATATGAACCAGGCCGTCAATTCCACTTTCAAGATTAATAAATACACCGAAATCTGCTACACGACTGATTTTTCCATCGATTTTCTGGCCTTTTGAAAAACGTTCTTCAACAGTTTCCCATGGACTTTTAATAAGAGCCTTCATACTTACAGAAACACGTTCATTATCCCAATCGGCATTGATTACTTTTGCTGTAATTTCCTGTCCAACTTCAAGAACTTTAGAAAGATCAGTTATGCGTTCAAGTGAAACTTCAGAAATTGGAAGAAGAACCTTAAATCCATCAACTTCAACAAATGCGCCGTATGACTGAATAGATTTTACAGTTCCTGTTACAATTGAACCTACTGCAATCTTGTGGCTCAAATCTGCAAGCTGTCCCTGATATTCAAGTTCAAGAACCTTGCGGTTTGAAACCAACAAATTCTTTCCGCCTTCCTTATATTCCTGAATTATAAAAGTAAGTGTTCGACCAATAAAATACGAAGGTTCTTCCTTCTGGCGGAATCCCATCTGTGAATACGGACAAAATGCACGTTTTCCGCCAAGAGTTACTTCATATCCGCCTTTAATTTCTTTTTCAACATGACCTTCTACTGGAATTCGGTTTTTAAATGCATTTTCAAGCATTGAATCGTCAGCATCATTTCCGCCGATTTTTGTTGTAAAACGCATTTCACCAGCTTTTTCGCCAAGGTAATACGCTTTTATTTTGTCTCCTTCTTTTACAGAAAGATTTCCGTTTTCGTCTGCGAATTCTGCGCTCGAAATAACGCCTTCACTTTTTGCGTTCATATCGATAAATACAGTGTCGCCATTAATTGCAACAATTGTAGATTCTATTTCCTGTCCCGGAGTTAATTTTTCAAACATAGCTGCCTCTGTGTAGATTTTTTATATCTTCAATAACTTTGCGGTGGTTGAGGTTCTCGAAACCACCATTTAATGAAGTTGCTTTCGCAACATCAACAGATTTCGACAGGCTCAATGACCGCAAATCAATGAAATTTATATCTTAAATATAACAAAGATGTCAAAAATAACAAATACCTAAAGAATCCATTTGTTTCATTGCACCCTTAGATTCATAATGTTATAATGGAAAAAATACCAAGTTGGAGAAAAGAATGACTAAAGAAGACGCTATTGCTGTTAAAGCTGTTCGAAAATCGACTCTTAAATCTTTAAAACTCAAGAAAAAACTCAGAATATCACAAATTAAAAAAGATGCTGAAGCGCAAATCCGCGAAATTAATATTCAGTATGCCGACGACCCGGAACGTCTCAAGGCAAAATATGCCGCTTCTGATTACGCGCGCTCAGAAAAAGCAAAAAAACGGGCAGAAGCTAAAATTGCAAAAGAAAAAAAACATCAGGAGTTGCTTAGAAAACTTCGCCCATACACAATCGCAGAAGAAATTTTCAGTTCAATCGTGCAGGGAATCGGTGCAGGTCTTTTTATTGCAGCAACAGTTTTGCTCGTAGTTGCCTCTGTTACAAAAGTTCCACAGGAAAGCAAAGCTGTATACACTTCACTCTTTGCCTCATTCGGTGGAGTAATGATTTTGAATTACATAATGTCTGTTTTGCACCACGCACTCCTGAATGCATCAGCAAAAGAAGTATTTAAGCGCCTTTGCAGAATTTGTATTTTCCTTGTAATTGCAAGTGCTTTGATGATTTATTCATACACAGCTTACATACACAATGCAGTATCAGCTGTTTATGCACTCGTAATTCTTGGCATTTCTGCTGTAATTTGTCTCGTTGGTATTTTTATGTACGCAATCGGCGGAAGTCGAATGGAAATTGTAAACACTGTATTCAATGCAGTTCTTGGCTGGGCAGGATTCTTCATCTGTGCAAGACTTTATCATGCAATTACACCAAAAAGCTTTGGAATGCTCGTTACAAGTGGAGTTCTTTTTACTACAGGCTTAGTTTTCTGCAGTCTAAGAAAAGTTAAATTCCTTCACGCTATCGGCGATTTAATCATACTTACAGCAAGCGTTTTCATGTTCTACTCGTTCTTCTTCCTGTACTAGTAGTTTATTCACCTTTCGGTGGTTGAGGCTCTCGAAACCACCACGTTCAGTAATTTCTACGATCCCTTCGACAGGCTCAGGGATCGTAAGTCGCCTTATTATTCACCTTTTTCCGCTATCCTGTAATCCCAGTTGTGTTTAGGATAGCGGCCTTTCATTTCCTTACATATTTCAATCCAAGAATTATTCCAGAATGTTTCCAAATTATCCGTTATCTGCAAAGGGCGGCGTGCAGGAGACAACAACTTAAAAAGCACAGGCATTTCAAGAATTTTTGGGGTAGAAAAACAACCAAAAACCTGCTGAATAATTACTTCAAGAACAGGTCGTATCACGAGTTTTGTGCGATTTTCCGGATCAGATTGCATTTCGTAACAAAGCCGCCTTTTTTTACCGTTTGGAAGCGTTACAAAAAGCGGAACTTCTTTATCAAGTTCAGCACCATTTAAATACCAGTACAATGAATCATAAACCGTTTTTGAATCAAGTTTTGTTTTGCCGGCAAAAAATGGAAGAAGCCATTCTTCAGCACTCTGACACAAGTTTTCTTCCGATGATTTTGACTCGACGTATTTTTGCTGAGCATAAAACTTTTCACGAATCAACAAAGCTTTTGTTTCATCACTTAAAGGAATTGACTCAAGCCCTTTTTCGCGAACAAGCTCACACCAGGCAGCAGCATAATCATTCGGAGAAGAAACTAGTTTTTTGGAAGAAATTTTCAGTTTTCCATAGCAGACGTCTTCTGATTTTTTGATTTTTCCATCTTCAAAACAAACATTGATTTTTGTTTCAGTTCGATTTTTTAACCAGTTTTCAGCATCTTCTGTTTCCAGCGGAACAAAGCTGTATACTATTCCTTCAGTATTTCCGGCATCAACTTCAGGAGCGACAATCCATTTTGGAAGTATTGCATTTTTTTCAATCACCTCTTGTTTTAGGTGGGCAAGTCTACCGCTAGGAAACTGGTAAACGCCCCTTGAACCAGTGTACATCGCAAGTCTATCCGGAAAACCTGCAAGCAGCCCAAGCGAAAGATTTTTTGGTTTCTGCAGAAGCTGTTTTCCGCTGTTTTTCTGTTGAACCGAATCAATCCGTCCTTCCAAATCTTTTACAAATCTATTTTTAATTTCAGGCGAAGATTTTGCGTAATTTGAATAATTAATCACTTCACGGGCAAAACCTGCAAGTGCAACACAACAAAGACGAGGATGAAGTCCTAGTTTCAGACACGCCTTTCCCAAATCCGTTATGGAATTACTTTTAATGCATTCCAGTTGTTCCAGAAGCCGTTTTGCTTCATTCCATGCCGCAGAAGAAGGAGATTCCAGCCAGTCAATTTTTTCCGGACTGAAAACACCCCAGGCAGCGCATTCCAGAACAAGAGAAGTAACATCGCTGCGCAAAATTTCAGCCGGAGTATTTAATGGGCGCACATCGTGTTTTCCCCAAAGCCGAATACATTTTCCAGGTCCCAAACGTCCGGCACGCCCCGCACGCTGCGCTGCCGAAAATTCACTTTCGTTTTCAGTAACAAGATGCTCCATTCCAAGCGACACATTCATACGGCTGATGCGCGACAAGCCGCTGTCTATTACAAGTTTTACACCAGGTACCGTAAGCGAAGTTTCCGCAATCGCACTCGAAAGAATAATTCGCTTTGTTCCTGGTTTCGGAAGCTCCAGCACTTTTTTCTGTTCTGCAAAACTAATTGAACTGTGCAAAATTAAAACTTCTGTTTCATCATCAGGAATTCCATAAGATTCAAGTTCCGCCAGCGTTTTTTGGATTTGTGCGATTCCAGGCAAAAAGGCTAGCATAACAGAATCCGGCTGCAATTCCGCAAGGTATTTTACTATCGCAGAAGAAACTTCGCTTTTTCCAAAATATTGAATATCTACCGGAAACTGGCGGCCCGGAACTTTCATTACCGGAGCGTTATTTTTTCCATCTCCCAGGTATTTTGAAAGCTTTTCCGTTTCGATAGTTGCCGACATTACTATTACAAAAAGATCGTCCCGCAATGCCATTGCTTCTTTTAAGAAAGCCAGTGCTAAATCAGCATGAATGGACCTCTCGTGGAATTCATCAATAATTACAACGCTCACCCCTTCCAGGCTTGGATCTTCCTGCAATTTCCGCGTTAAAATCGCCTCTGTAATTATTTCAAGCCGAGTTCCGGAACTGGTTTTGTTTTCCAGATGCATTCTATAGCCGACAGTTTTTCCAACTTCTTCACCTAAGACTTCTGCAACCCTAGACGCAATAGAAAGAACCGCCAGTCGTCTTGGTTCAAGCATAAGGATTTTTCCGGGAAATTTTTCAAGCAAAAATGGAGGAACAGCAGTAGATTTCCCGGCTGCAGTTTCGGCAGTAAGAACTAGAAAATGAGTTTCTGATTTTTTTAATTCGTCTTCAATCTGAGAAAGATATGGTGTAATTGGTAAAGAGTACATCGCTCTATTTTATATACTTTTTCTCAAAATCTTCAATCTTCATAGGGCGGTCAAAATAAAATCCCTGATAATAATCAGTTCCCATTTCACGTAAAAATTCTACCTGTTCTTTAGTTTCTACGCCTTCTGTAATTACAGGCATATTTAACCCCTTTGAAAGGTTTATTATTGAACGAAGAATAGAAATCGAACGCCCGGTATTTTTTGTTTCACTTAAAAAGCCCATATCAATTTTAAGCACATCAAATGGAATATCTTTCAAAAGATTCAATGAAGAATAGCCGCTTCCAAAATCATCCATTTCAATCTGGAATCCATATTCCCGAAGATTATTTATAAGCTTAAGCTGCAAATCAAAATTTGACATAAGTGAAGATTCTGTAATTTCCAACTTTAGGTTTTTCGGATCGATTTCGTAGCGCTCAACAAGTCCTGTAAAAATTTTATATAAATCTGCATAAAGAAAATCTTTTGGAGAAATATTTACAGAAATGTAATAATCATTCAGACCTCTTTTTTTCCAGTCCTTCAATTTTTGAGCGGCTAGATCCCAAATATAAAGATCAAGTTTTGTAATAAGCCCATTTTGTTCAAAAATCGGAATAAACTCATGAGGAGAAAGGATTCCTTCTTTCTGGTGCTCCCAGCGAACAAGTGCTTCCGCTCCTTTTACAACGTTTTCTGTACTAACCTGAGGCTGCAAATACATCTTAAACTGGTCTGTTGCCAGAGAAAGCGGAAATTCGCCGATAATCTGCTGTTCACGCAGAATATTATTTCGCATTGAATCATTGTAGAAAGCAAATGGTTCCTGCAGATTTCCCTTAATTTTTCCAATTGCAATATAGGCTCTATCTATCATTGATGCAATAGGCATAGAAATATCTTCTACCTCATAAACGCCAAAATGGAATGTAACAGGGAATCTGATATCCTGCTTTAGATATGCGACTTGCTTTGAATACCTTATAAAAATATCCTTGTCAAAATCGCTCTTTTTCATAAAAAGTGCAAATTTGTCACCCGCAAGGCGGCAATATACTTCATTTGGCTTTGTAAGCTTCGTAAGTACCTCGGCAATTCGAATAAGGAATTCATCCCCTGCTTCGTGACCAAAGTTATCGTTAATAAGTTTAAAATTGTCAACGTCACTACAAACCATGTAATATTCTTCGTCTGGTTCATTCGTAATCACAGTACGAACCGATTCAAAAAATCCTTCTCTATTCAGAATCTTTGTAAGAGAATCATGATAAGCACGGTACAAGTCATTATTTACCTTTTCAACTTCCTTTGTTTTATCATGAACAATGAAGAATGCACCCAAAAAATTATTGTCTTCATCCCTTAAACAATGTGTTGATACATGGAAATTATAAATGCGGTTATTACTGCAAACATCTTCATCGAATTCACGGTCTGGAAGGTTTTTAAGCTTTCTGAAATAGTCACCGCTTTCCAAGCATTTAAACGGCCCCAACGGATTTAAACCAAGTGCAGTGTATTTTTCGATAAGTTTGTTCATCGCC
>CAMHIV010000109.1 GCA_946185185.1 uncultured Treponema sp.
TTTGTAAGATGATAAATCGGAGTAACACTTGTTTCTTCCTGAACATCATCAGCAAGAGATGAACGGTAAGCCTTGTAAGAAGAATTAATCTGTCCGATATGAACAATTGATATTGCAGCTTCAGCCATAAGAATGATTGAAATAACTGCACTAAGAACTTTTGTCTGCTTAAACTTTAAAAGAACTACTGGCAAAGCGATTACTAAAGCCACAACCAGAAGGTTCAAAATTACAATTCCAACCGGAGAAGCTGTAATTGAACTGTCGAAAGTAATAAGGCGAGAAAGATTTCCGTAATTTCCGTTGAAACAGAATGCATCCACAAGGGCTATAAGAACAAATGTTGTAAACGAAACTGCCATAAGAGTCTGTATTCTCTGATGGAAAAGGAAATAAACACAGGCTGGCCAGAAAACCAAAAGCCCGAACATCTGCAAGGTTGAACTTCCTAAAAATCCAAGAGGATTTCCGCAGCCGTCAATATCTGCAAATTCAACGGCAGAAGAATTGATTACGAAAGAAGGAACTACAAAGCCGGCAAGAAGAGCAAGTGTAACGGCAGAGGTAAAGAAAATAGAAAGCCGGGTTTTGCTGTTTGTCATAAGCGGCTGGAAAGCTGTTTTTACAAGATAATTTACAAATTTAACAGCAAAAGGAACAAGCAGCAAAAGTGTAAATACTGTCGCAAGCAAAAGTCGCTTGTGAACAAAGCCTTTGTGCACAAAAATAAGGTATGCATCAAGTCCAACAACAACAGCAACAAGAATTAAGTACAGCACTCTGAGAGGATTTTTAAGCTTGTAGAAAATGTTTTTAATGAGAGAAAAAACATTATTCATTGTCCAGTAGATTACAAGTCCTGATGGTGAAAAATACAGGATTACAAGGAAGATGAGAGCCATTCCGTAAATTGTAATCTTATCCTTGAACTTAAAGCCTTTTGTATAAATCGCCCCGGCAACCCAGTTGATAAGTGTCATTGCAATTGGGAGCACATTTACAGGGAATGAACCGATTCTAAAAAGCGCATCCTGTTCACCCATGTTCTGAATGAAAAGAAACGATTTACCCTGCAAAAGAGGAAGATTAGAAAGGAAACTATATGCTGCAATAAAGAAAGGAATCTGAATCAAAAGACCAAACGAAGAGCGCAGAGCCATAAGCGGATGATAATGATTCTGCTTGTAAAAAGTAGAAAGAATCATGTACTGCTCGTCGCCTTTAAAAACGCTTTTTATTCGCTGAATTCCAGGGTCGAGTCTTTTTTCTGTATCACGCTGAACCTGCTGCCAGTGTTCTGCAACAATGTAAAGAGGAAGCGTTCCGATAGAAACGGCAAGACTTACTCCGATTACAGAAATACCTTCATTTTTGAACACACTATAAAAAAGCATGAATGAAAATTCAATTAATTGAATTAAAGGGTAGATAACTATTGTGTATAAAAAATTCACCATACGAAAAATATATATTTTTTTTCCAGCATAATCAACATTTTAAACTAGTGGTAACGAATCTCAAAAAATGATAAACTCAAACAGATGTGTTCAATAAGAAAAAAAATTGCAGCCTTCGTTTTTACCGCATTTTTTGCTGCCAATTCCCTTTGTTTTTCTCAAGTATATGCTTCACAGCAGTTAATTCCTGCAGGTCACTGGATTTATGATGCAATGCAGGTTCTGCACAACGCAACCAGAAAAGCTTCTTTTGCAACCAATGCTCCGATAACGGTTGCGGAACTCAAGGTATATCTGGACGCAATTCCGTACGAAGAATTGACACCGGCCTGCAAAAAAACTTATCAGACTGTTTTTGAATTTCTTACAGAAAAGAAAAAATCCTATGACATCGGTGGCTTTACCTTCGGCTATAATCTGGATTTGTATCCGCAGTTTATGTACAAATCAAATCCCGACTTGGACTGGACCTTCGCAACCGATTACACTGGAAAAATAAATTCTGTTTACCCGGAATCTTTAATAAATCTTTATGACGAAAACAATTGGTATGAAAAAACTATAAATGACCTGCAGGAAGAAAACGCAGGAAGATATCCCCGCGGCTATAAAATTGTAGAATCAGAACAATTGAGAAAACTTCTTCTGAACGAATATAACATCTTTTTTAAAGACGACTTACAGAAAAATTCTATCCAGCATCCTTCAGAAGAAAAACTAAAGCTTCAATGCAAGGTTGCCGGTATCGACTACGATAAGTATTACAAATACGACGGAAAAGTCAGCTATTTCACAGCATCGAACTTTAACACAATCAACGGACTTGGAAAAAGTTTTATTACAATCCCGGTATATCTTGGCTGGGGTGAAAACATCTTTATTCAGACTGATCCTGTAATCGGAAGAAGCCTTCCTGCAATGACAGGAAACTACAACTGGACAAATATTCCATTTTCATCTGACGACATAGACTTTTTGTGGCCAAGAAATTCCTATGCAAGTTTTGGAAAATCTTTTCCAAAATGGGGTGTAAACCTGAACATTGCACGACAGGGAATGCAAATCGGTAAAACTCAGACGGGTAGTATCGTTTACAATTCCACATTTGAAACAGACGGATACATTCAGCTGAACCTTTATTCAAACAAATTAAAATACAATCTCGATGTAGTTCAGATAAATGCCGGCCGCTACATGTATATTCATTCAATTGAAGCCCGCCCATATTTTGACTGGCTCAAGCTTGGCGTAGTAGAAGGAACACTCCTTGAACAGCCTTTCGAAATTCGTTTCTTAAATCCGCTCATGATTATGCACTCATTTGGTGCCTGGACGGAATATACAAACTTCACCGAAGAAAAATTATACGGCGAAGCTCACGTAGCAGCTTATATGGGCTGGCAAATTGAAGTAAACCCTGTCCGTAACTTCAGAATCTATTTCCTTTATGCGCAGAATGAAATTCAATCAGCTTCGGAAAAAAGCTCTGCAAACGGCAACGCAATTCCAGACAGCCTTGGAGCCCAATTGGGCTTTGAACTTACCGTTCCAGAATCAAAAGCCGGCGGCTGGTGGACAGGTACACTGGAAGGCGTGTATACTTCTCCTTACCTGTATATAAAACAGGGTGCAGACTGGTCGCTTTACAGCAAGCGGTACAACATGCAGTGTGATACAGATATTCCAATCTGTTCCTGGATAGGAAGTCCTTTTGGTCCAGATGCAGTTGGTATTCAGACTCGTTTAGGATATACTCTTCCTAAGAAATGGTCGGGCGAAATTGATTATTTATTTTTAGCCCACGGAACTAATTCTTTTGGAATTTTTGACAATACAATTGAAATTGGTGGCGAGACATACTATGCGTATTATCCGTCAGTTTTGTATAGAATGGGGCTTTTGAGCGCAGATCAGGCAGCAAACATTGCCCGGGATTACAAACTTACAGGAACAGTTTCGTATACCAATCAGATTACGTTAAAGGGTTCCTTTAATATAAACAAACATTTTACTCTGAACGGTCAGGGAACATACAGTTTTGTATTTAATAATAAAAACGTAGGCGGTGATTTTGAACACGGAATTGAAGTTGCGCTGGCACTTGAATATTCGATGTTCTAAAAAAAAATGGAGCTTTTATGAAGAAAGTAATTGCATCAATATTTTTGCTTTTTAGTCTTTCATTTTGCATTTTTTCGCAGGAAAATCTTTCAATAGATTTAAATGATGAAATTTATAAAGTTCTGGAAATAGCCCAGGAAAGAGGCTTATGCTCACATTTTTCTGGTGCCCGACCTTATTCACTCAGAAGAATTAAGCTTGCCATTAATCAGATTATGGAAAATTCTGACTCGCTAAAACCAGAAGAATTAAAAATTATTGAAAATTTTACCGCACTGCACGCACTGCCAGAGAAAAACAAATTTTCTTTGGAAAGAGTTTACTGGGCAAACAATCAGGATACCTGGAGATGCTCTTTCAATTATACCTTTGGACTTGAAGCTTCCGGTTCCGGTTGTATTTACACAGATTCAGACTTTAATCAGGCTGGATTTGATTTTATTCCTTTCTGGGATTTTTATGGCGATGCAAGCAAATTTGTTTCATATCGTTTGCACGCATTTTTTGATATTTCAAGCATGGAACTCTATGAACCTGAGGGCGATGATTATTTTATCGGCTATGCCTGGTATGACACCGGCGTTGAAGAATACTGCGGCGGCTACACAGATGTTGAACCTCGCAGAAGAACCGTAAAAAAGTTCCTTAATACAAGTTATCTTCCGTTTGCGTATAACAAACAGTGGGACGGTCAGTTCTATTTATTTTCTGATATGTCGGCAAACGGAACCGGCAGCTGGGCAACAGAACCTGGTATAAGCGGTGGTATCAAGGGCGAAATCCGTTCTTCAATTTTTGACGGAAAAATTACTCTTGGAGCTGCACGAATGGAACGAGAATGGGCCGCAATGGATGAAGGCTCAAGTCTTGTTTTGAATGCAAAAGCCCGTCCTTTCTTCAGCGTAGACACAACAGTAGAACTTTTTTCATTCCTTAAATATTCATCACTTACAGGTGTACTTGAATACCCGAACCAGGACTATATGAATTCCAATTCCTATGCAGAATTCAAAGCCGGTATCGATGATTCATACTTTTTCCAGAATGCCTTTTCGCTTAATATGCTTGAACTAGACTGGAAGTATTTCCATTTCGATTTTGGTTCTTCATCTGTATGGCCAAAACGTTTTGAAATTGGATATATGTTCCCTCTCTTCCTTTTAGTTGAATACCAGAACCATATCGGAGACAGCGACAACCTTGCCGTATTTGCAGACTTTAAACTTCGAAAACCTGGTTTAGGCTCAATCTGGGCTTCAATTTATCTTGATGAAATCAACGGTCTCAACAATAATCCGCTGACTTCAACCCGGGCAATGTTTGCAGGGCAGTTGGGTGCAAAATTTGTAATTCCATGGCTCAATTTTTCAAAAGTTTCTATGCGTTACACAAAAGTTGAACCATATTGTTATACTCACCATTCAATCAATTATTCTTCCGCTTACAGTCATTACATAAGTGAAAGTTATACAAATAACGGCGAATGCCTAGGCTATTATCTTCCACCGAACTCAGATGAATTCCTTGTAAGATTTGACACAAAGCCAAAAGCCGGAATTGCAACAAATGTTCAATATCAGTTTATCCGCCACGGTGCTGATTACGGAAGCCAGCAGGTACCAGGAAGTTCTCTGTATTCGGAAATGAATATTTATAACCGCGATGATTTACGAAAATATTTCCTTCACGACGGTGCCTATAACTGGATGCATATTTTGAGCGCACAGGCTTCAGTTGAATCTAGAAAAACAAGAATTCCGTTCAAGGTTACTGCAAATGCAGGCTTTGTCTTCAGCTATTACACAGTAATCGATTCTGATGTTTACAACGACAAGGATTCCAACGGAGTTTCTGCAGCTGATGAAAACACAAGTTTCCACTTTATCGACAGTGCAGAATACCCGGTAATGTGCGGAGCTGTTTTAGGCTTGGGAATTAAGTTATTCGGCTTCTAAGATTGATTTTAATTTTTCGGCGGCTTTTTGATATGAATACATTTTGAAAAGCTCGTCGGCTTTTTCTACATGTTCGTTCAATTTATCTTCAAGATTTACTTCAGTATTGAACGGATCTATGTAAGAAGCACATTTTCCGTAGAGTTCAGGTAAACTTCCGGCATTACTGATTATAATCCTTGCCCCAGAATATAATGCTTCAAGCGGAGGGATTCCAAAGCCTTCATGATAACTTGGAAATACAAAGGCACGGCAATTTTTCATCAGGCTTTTTACTTGGGCATCGGAAACATACCCAACAAGTACAACATTTTTTAGGCTTTTTAAGATTTCCAGTTCTGAACTAACCATGCCGGAAATTGCTTTTCCGGAAATTGCAAAAAGATTTTCAGGATGCTTTGAAGCGTAATCGGCAATCCACTTAAGATTTTTTCTTTTTTGGAGGCTTCCCAAGGTAAAAAAGTAGGAACCTCTTGTAAGTGCCGGGAATTTTTCAAAAATCGAATCATCTTCTTTTAAGTTTTCAAGATGTTCCCAGCCATTATAAATTACATCAATTGAATCTTCTGGAATTTTATAAGTCTGGGAAATTTCTTTCCGGCTCGATTTACTTACAGTAATGATTTTTTTTGCGTTTCGCACAGCATATTTGTACATAAAACACATGTACAAACGCAAAATAATATCCTTTTTGCCCTTAAAATCCTGAGGATAAAGCTTTGCGTAAATGTCATGAATAAAAACAATACCGTGCGTAAAAAGGGGAGTTACATTTGCAAAATCAATGCAGGTAAGTTTATTTTTTCGCACATACGAAGAAAGGGCAAAATGTTCCCACAAAGGAAAGATTTTGCAAATCTTATCTGAACGAATTATTTCGATGTTTTTAAAATCAGGAATAGAGCGGGCATTTTGGGGAACAAGAATGCTTATGTAATCTTTTTCGATAATTTTATCAAGCCTGATGCAGGTTTCATATGCAAAACGTTCGATTCCAGTTAAGGAACGGCATAAAAAATCACCGTTAATTACATATTTCATGTTCCCTCCAAATTAGTCGCGGCTGTAAAGATCGCGGGTGTAAACTTTTTCCCGAATATCAGCAAGCTCTTCGCTCAATCGGTTTGCGATAATTACATCACACTGTTTTTTAAATGCGTCAAAATCACGGATAATCTTTGAATTAAAGAAATCATCGCCTTTGAAAGTTGGTTCATAGATAACAACTTCAATACCTTTCGCCTTAATTCGCTTCATTACGCCCTGAATTGAACTCTGTCGGAAGTTATCGCTGTTGGCTTTCATTGTAAGGCGGTAAACACCAACAACCTTTGGCTTTTTCGCTATAATCTGGTCGGCAATAAAATCTTTTCGGGTAGAGTTTGAATCTACGATTGCAGAAATAAGATTTTCAGGAACATCATTGAAATTTGCACGGAGCTGCTTTGTATCCTTTGGAAGACAATATCCGCCGTAACCAAATGAAGGGTTGTTGTAGAAATTACCGATTCGAGGATCCAGACAAACCCCCTGAATAATCTGCTTAGTATCGAGGCCACGCACTTCTGAATAGGTATCCAGCTCATTAAAATATGCAACTCGAAGTGCAAGATATGTATTTGCAAAAAGCTTAATAGCTTCTGCTTCTGTGCAGTTTGGATGCAAAACTTCAATATCCTGTTTTATTGCGCCCTGTTTCAAAAGTCCGGCAAATTCTTCGGCCTTAGACTTTAATTCCGGTGCATCTTTTGG
>CAMHIV010000110.1 GCA_946185185.1 uncultured Treponema sp.
ATAAAGAATATATACTCACTTTAAAAAAGTGTCAACACTGTAATTTATTTTTTTTATATTTTTTGTCTTTTTCTTTGCATTTTGTTGTGGGATAGAGAATTAAAATTGTTTTTTAATTATTCAACATGTCTATTTTTTACTGATACACCAGTAAAATTGTCTACCAGTCGCAAAATGATGATGCAAAAACGATATACAGGTTTCGAGCGGTCATTTCGAGAACCTCAATGACCGTAATTAAACCCTAAGGGACCGACCAGGTGGTTTCGACAGGCTCAATGACCGGTGGTTTCGAGGGCCTCAACCACCGCAGTTAAAAACTCAACCACCGAGATAAAAGATTCAACAAACGCAATAAAAGGTTCATCCAGCGAGATAAAAATCTCAACCAACGAGTTATGATTAAGTATCCACCTGCGCCAGCATGGAAGGGGCGACGAGCTTTGTGAGGAGTGGATTTGCGGGAGTATAACGAGCGCAAAGACCGAGCGTTAGCGGGCCCTGAAACGCTGGTTGCAAAGAGGTTTGTGCACAGAAGGATTAAGAAAAATAAAAATTAGTCTTTTGAAGAAAAGATTTTAGAAAAAGTAACAATATAGTCGCTGAAAGAAATATAGCTCAATAATACACAGATTGAGAACATTACGATTGCAACAACGCGCAGTGCTGAGTCGCAGGAAGAAATATCAAATCCGAGTCGAACAGCACTTTCTGCGGCAAGCATAAAAAATCCTGAAGATATGTAAAAAACGGTTTTTAACTTTCCGCCTTTTCGGGCTGCAATTGCTGTTCCTTTAGAAACTGCAACCATTCGAAGGAAAGTCATTGAAAATTCGCGATATAAAATCAGAATGAACAATACAATCGGCATATAACCTTTCCCTGTTACAGAACCCTGAGCACAAAGGAAAAGTGTAAGATTTAACATGACGTCGGCAAAAGGATCGAAAATCTTTCCAAAATCGCTTACTTCGCCGTTTTTTCTGGCGTAATGGCCGTCCCAGTAATCAGTGAGCTGAGCGATAGCAAGCAAAGGAATCATTACAAAAGCAGAAATCTTTGCCACCAGGGGATTTCCGAGCCAAACCGGTACGTAATAAAGCAAAAAGAAAAATGGTGCAAAAAGAACTCTAGCTAATGTAAATCTATTCGAAAGTTTCATAATGGTTTTAGTATTTCCTTTTCTTACATAAAAGTCAATTAAATTAAGATTTTAGAGCGCCGTTATATTCTGGCTTTGAAATCCTGAACAACACTGATTGAAGAAGTTACGTTGTATTCAGGCAGTTCTACAGCACTGATTTTGAGCGCGCGTTCAACGAGAACTGAAGAATCTGCCACACCCTGAAGAATTAGATTATCACCTTCAATTACGGCACGCAAAAATTCAATATTCAGTTTGTATTCAAATATCAATTTATTAACAAGGTGCTGACACTTTATAAGCTCAGACAGACGCTGCTTTCCCTGCTCTTCTTTTTCCGGTGTAACTATCGAATTTACCATCTGTGCAATGGCAGAGGAAGCCATATCCTCGTCCATAATGCCGGTGTTCAAAACCATAAGGAAGTGAGTAGGATCGTCTATTTCTGCGTTGAAAAAACTTTTATGAAAGCCCTTTCGATTATTGTCACTTTCTGTAATGCGCTGAAGAGCCTGTTTTTCATTCCAGTCAAATTCCTTCATAAGGCGATTCATTCGAATGTCATCCTTTGCCACAAAACGAAGTGAAATCAAGTTTGGAAGACTTTCCAAAATCAGATAAGAGCCACGACCTATGAGAATGCAGTTACCTTCAGAAGCGGCATCAAGCACTGCGGTCTGAAGATAATTGAGATATTCATCGCGATATTTTACAAGAGAGGCAAAAAATCCCGGCTTCTTTTCGTCATATTTCTTTAACTTTTCTGCCGGAAAACCATAATCGACAATTCTTTTTTCCAAATCCTGCCGGGTAATAAACTTGTATCCTGTTTTTTCCGCAACAGCTCTGGAAATTTCATCACCCAGCGACGCAACCTGTCTTGAAATTGCTATAATTGCCATAATATGCCTCCTCATTGGAATTTCATTTTTAAATATTGATTTTTAGATGCTTTTATCATAATTCTGAAAAAAAATTATGTCAAAAAAAAAGTGCAGGAATATTCCCGCACCTTATTACAACTATTCTTTTGTAGTTCCGTATGCTTCGTATTTTTTAGAAGGGCTGTAAACACCTTCACGATACTCACCAGTAAGGCTAGGAATCTTCATTTTCATTCCCGGCTTAATAAGATTTGGATCTTCTGGCTTTGGCATAGAATTTTTATTTGCCTGATAAAGGTTTTCCCAGAGCAGCGGATTATTATAAACATAAGGACGGCCAGAAATATTCCAGTAACAGTCTTTTGTTTCTGCCCATGGGCGAACGATATAGAATTCCGGCAAAGGAGTTACTTCGTAAACACCGTCAAGAGAAGCGAGAGACTGCTTTGCATAATCGATGGCAGCTGCAAAGTCTTCTTTATCGTAAGCAGACTGAGCATTTCCAAAAGCTTCTTTTGCAGCAGAATATGCCATAGGGAAAGTTTTGTCCGCGTGAACACTTTCTGCCCATGCAAGACGATTCTGAGCGAGTTTCATCTGCTTGTCGGCGTTGTAACGGGCCATCATCATGTCGATATAGGCGCGGGAAAGTTCTGCATTTTCTGCAGCTTTCTTTGAGTATTCTACAGCATCATCATACTGGCCGGCATCAAAAGCAACCTTTGCTTTTTTGTTGTATTCATCAGCCAATTTCTGATAAGTGTTGTTTTTGTAACTTACGGCAAAAATTGATGCCGTTGCAAAAAATGCGAGTGCACAGAGAATCAGTTTTTTCATTACTCAGCCTCCTGTTCAACAGCATCAGAATCAGGTTCATCAAGCTGTTCAGGAATTTCTGCTTCAAGAGTTTCTGGAGCAGCGTATTCATCTTCTTCAAGAAGCACAGCATCTTCTTCTTCGATACCTTCTACAGCTTCTTCAAGGGGTTTTTCCTGATCGGCATTAAGAGCATAATTCTTTGCAGCTTCAACCTTTGCGTTTGCTTCGTCTATTGCTTTCTGAGCTGCTGCGCGCTGCTGAGAAACAGTTGTATAAAGTGAACTGAACTGAGAACCAGCACTCAGATAATGATTATAAGCTGATTCGGGATTCTGCATTGCGTAATTTGTATCACCAGTTTTGAATTCTTCAGCAGCTTTGTTATAAACTTCTTTCTTTGCAGCACCGGCTTTTACAGAATCAGCATCTTTCTTTGCAGCAAAAGCCTTTGCACGGGCTTCTTTTGCAAGCACTTTATATGCTTTCTGAAGTACATTCAGAAGTTTTCCATCGGCATCCTGAGCAATCTTCAAAAGCTCAGCTCCGCTTATATCAGAATCTTTAAGATTTTCAAATTCTGCGAGAGAAGCCTTTCCTGCATCGTAATCCGCCTGACTGTAAGAGGCAAAATCATTTTCATCAATTTTTGATTTAGATTCCAAGGCTTTTTTATAAAGTTCAAGAGCTGCAGCCCGGGCATCTTCATCAGCCTTTCTGCGAGCTTCTTCATCATCTTCATTAATTTCTACAGCAGGTTCTTCCTGAACTGTTTCTGTTTCAACAGGTGCTTCTGCTTTTGGCTGAGGAGCAGGTTCTACCTTTGGTTTTGAAGCACAAGAAGCAAAAACCATAGGAAGTACAACTGCACACAAAAAAGCAATTCTACTTTTTTTCAAAATATCGACCTCCGTTTTTAATAAAAATATTTTACATCAAAAAAGTTCAATCTTCAATAGAACAATTCTTCTGTATCGAAAATTTGCTTTAATTCCAACTTATATTAAAATATAGACGGAGATTTTATGAACGACGAATTTTCTTTTGAAATTACTGAACAGATTGCAGTTTTGTCTACCAGTAAATCTGGCTGGACATTAGAATTGAATAAGGTCAGCTGGGGCGGACGGCCGGCAAAATATGATTTAAGAAGCTGGGCACCTGAACATCAAAAAATGGGGAAAGGTGTTACCCTTACGGACGAAGAAATAAAAAATCTTAAAAACGCACTTAATGAATTAAGCTGTTAGATTTCGTAAGCAGCACTTTGGCCGCCTTTTTTTATTATAATCTCGTAAATAACTCTCTGGAGAAGAACATCTTCTAAGAGTGCACCGGTAGAACGGATATTTATGTCCAGAGAAGCAAGCAGAGCTAGAATCGCAATCGTCTGACCGGAAGTCCAGTTTTTGGAAGCAGAGGCATACTGACTTTTCATTTTTTTACTGGAAAATCCGTTTATTTTCAGATTAAAGTCATCAGTTTTTCCTTCTGCACGCAATTTATGCCAGAGCGACAATTTTCTAAAACAGGAAGAAAGCCCCGCAATTATCATTACCGAAGAATTTTCTTTCGAAAGTCTTATTTTCTGAAGAATTTCAAGAGATTTTTCCAGACGCTCAGACTCAGAAGCTGCAGACGCCATTTCTGCAAAAAGAGAAAACGCAGACTCTTCTCGGTTATGAGACAAAACGGCATCGACATCATCTACCGAAACTACATGGCCTTTTGGGAAAAGTATAAAAAAGCGGGAACATTCCATTCTGAGACTGGCTGTATTATTTTCAACCATATCGAGAATCAGCTGAACGGCATCATCTTCGATTGAACATTCGTTTTTCTTGAAAAAATTCTTTATCCAGGAAATTTTATCACTTTCAAACATTTCCCAGAAAACTTTTTTATTAGCCGTCGGAACAGCTTTTTCCAGTTTTGAATCCACTGAAATTTCTTCTGACTGCAAAATCAAAACATTTGATGTGGAAGAAGAATTTTCCATCCAGTCGGTAATCTGGGTTACGTCATCCTTTTTTTTGATTAAATCTGCATTTTTTACAACAACGCAAGTGGCAGAGGCAAAAAGAGATTCATTCTGCAAAACAGACAGAAATTCAGGAACAGAACTTTCGTTTGCATAAAAAAGATATTCTTCAATTTCGCCAAACTGTTTTTTTAAAGAGGACTTTATTTTTTGTACCGCATCATTCTGTTCACCAATCTCTGGACCGGTGAACAAATAAACAGAAGCTGCCATTAGTATGTTCGAACGATATTAGAAAGTACGCCAACAATACGCACATCCTGACAATAAATCGGCTGCATTTCAGGATTTTCAGGCTGAAGACGAACCCGTGAAGTTTCTTTGAAATATCGCTTAAGGGTAATTGCATCATCAAGAACTGCAACAACAATCTGACCATCAAGCGCAGTACTTGCCTGTTCAACAACAGCAAGGTCACCTTCCAAAATTCCGGCATTTATCATGCTTGTACCGCGCACACGGAGTGCAAAGTAATTTTTTCCAGGACGAATAAAAGGCTCTGTAAGATTTACATAACCGTCGAGATTTTCTTCACAGAGCAGAGGCTTTCCTGCAGCAACTGTACCAAGAAGAGGAACTTTTCCAACATAAAGCTTATCGTCTTTTTTGCGTTCATCAACAAGAACACGGATTGATCGGGAACGCTTTTGTTCGGTACTTAAATAACCCTTTTTCTGAAGTGCTGCAATATGATCCTGAACAGCACGAAGAGAAATACCAAAATGCTGACTGATTTCACGAACCGTTGGAGGATAAACGTTTTCTTCTGTAAATTCTGCAATAAATGTCAAAACTTCTTTTTGCCGGTCTGTAATTTGTCTCATGACAACTCCCGTTACTCTTCTTCGAATTTTGAATCAAACAAAGCAACAATTGCTTCTGCGGCTTCTTTTTCGTCAACTCCATCTGTGTGGAGAGTAAGCACAGTATTGTAACCTGCTGCCATTGTGATTACACCCATAATCGACTTTGCGTTGATTGTTGTATCATCACGAGAAAGCGAAACCTCACACTGAAATTTGTTAGCGGTCTGTGCAATAATTGCAGCCGGTCTAGCATGGATTCCAGCACGATTTTTTACAGTAAGAAGTTTTTCTGTCATAATAAGTTCCTTTTTTGTATATATTTTTAGTATCTATCTTCATTTCCAGAGAACGCCCTCTGAGCTTCCCCGTTTTCAATCCATTTAAGGACGTTCTGATTAAAGTCACGGGCTGAATTATAACCCATAGTTTTAAGTCGTTCATTCATGGCAGCCGCTTCGATAATAATCGGAAGGTTTCGCCCCGGACGAACCGGAATATCAATTGCCGGAACCTTAACTCCAAGAATATCCATATCCTGCTGATCTACACCCAAACGGTCATACGACTTATTAGAATCCCATTCTTCAAGGCGCACAACAAGCTGAATTTCCTTTTGATCGCGAATCGCACCGACTCCATAAAGTTTAGAAATATTAATAATTCCAAGACCACGGATTTCCATATGGTGGGCGATAAGGGAGTTTGCACCCTGACCTTCAACAATATTACCGTTTACACAGCGAACATCAACTACATCATCAGCAACAAGACGGTGACCGCGTTCAACAAGTTCAAGAGCTGTTTCACTCTTTCCTACGCCGGAATGCCCGGTAAGAAGAATTCCTACACCATAAACTTCTACCAGTACACCATGAAGTGTTTTTTTTGGTGAAAAAATTGAAGAAAAGACTCGCAAAAGCCGGCTTGAAAAATTTGTTGAATCAAGAGATGTCTTTAAAATCGGGCAGCAGGATTCTTCTGCATAAGCAAAGAATTCCGGGGTTGGTTCTCGCTGACTGGAAAAAACGCAGCATGGAATTTTATAACTAAAAAGCTGACGGATTGTATCTGTGTTATTTTCGTCGTGGAGCTTCTGAAGATATGCCGTTTCTCCTCGTCCGAAAAGCTGAACACGCTCGAATGCAAATGCATCATAGAAACCTGAAAGTGCAAGCCCGGGGCGATTTACATCCGGGACATTAATTGCCCGCGGAAGACCACGCCTACCTGCAACACAGGTCAGTTCAAGAGAATCGTGCCCTGGCAAATCTAAGTCCAATAAATCGAGGACTGTAAGTTTCTTAATCGGCATACGTTTTACTATACTAAAACACCGTCCAGTTAGCAAGTTTTTAATAGCGAATTTCGGAAAAATTAACGCTCATAGCTGGAGGCA
Organism: uncultured Treponema sp.; assembly: GCA_946185185.1. Lineage (GTDB taxonomy): Bacteria > Spirochaetota > Spirochaetia > Treponematales > Treponemataceae > Treponema_D. Next base: position 7,088 of record CAMHIV010000110.1, read on the forward strand.
ATATTCAATTTTGAACGATATTTTGCAACAGTTCTGCGGGCAATCTGATAGCCTTTTTCTGCAAGAAGATCGGCAATTTTCTGATCCGAAAGTCGTTTTTCTCCAGGCTTTTGAGCGGATAGAATTTTTTCAATTTCAATCAAAACAGTGTCGGAAGAAACTTCTGTCTGCACATTTCCAGAAGCAACATCG
>CAMHIV010000111.1 GCA_946185185.1 uncultured Treponema sp.
GCTGCTGGTCGGCATACAATCACAGTTGTTGCCCGTGACCGCCATGGTGTAGAAGGTAACGCATTTACAGCAAGTTTTAATATTCGCGGAAAGCTTCCTCAGTTTACAGAGGCAAAAATCGGCGGCCAGACTGTTGTAAACGGAATGTCTGTTCATCCGGAAGCCGGTTTGACTTTCAATGTTTCTGCAACCAGTGTTATTGGTTTGCGAAATGTTCATGTAGAAACTACATGGGGTTCAAGCGGAAAAATTGAAAACGATTATCCTGTAAATGGTTCGTCGTTCCCGATAAATATTCCTATCGATGATAATTTCCCGAAAGGTGTTGCAAAAATTCACATTACAGCAACAGATACTGCAGGGCTTTCTTCGGATTATCGTGCTTTGCTTGATGTTGTGAATACAGCAAGAATTACTTCAGATACTTCAATGGTTGTGTTTGATGACAGCCGTGTTTCTGCTGACGGGGTAATTATTAATAATCCGGATTTCCCGGCAAGTGGTTATTTTGTTGGTGGAAATGCAAAGACAGTAGAAATTGTTCCAAGAACACCATTTGCAACAGCCGAGCTTGTTGGAAATTCAATTAAACTTATCGCCGGCAAGGCAACTGGTTCATCGGAACCTGTAGTTGTTCGCATTACAACAGACCAGGGATTAACTTTTGACTCTCAGAAGCTTGTGTTCAAAAATGATAATGCATATCCTTCAATTCGTTTCTACGATGTTCCGGAAGATGCCGCACTTGAAGCACAGGACGGAAATATTACTGTAAAAGGTGTTGTTACTTGTGATACGGGCGTAGGAAATATGTACTACAAGGTTTACAGTTCACGAGCTGTAATGAATGCTGGTGTTCTTACAGGAACAGAAAATGTTTCCGTATCACCGGAAAAACCTCTTGCTTCTGGTCGTGATTTTACAATCAGCGAAGATTTTGGTTACGGTATTTACATTATCGAAGTTGTTGCAGAAAGCCGCGGCGGAAATAAATCTGCTGCTGCCTTTGCTGTAAAAAATATTCCGGCGTTCCCGGAAAATGCAAAGGGAACTCCAAAAGCTCCTTCGGTTATTTGGGCAGATGGTTTGAATGTTTACTATGCAGCTGCATGTCAGAGCGAAGTAACTCCTTCGTTTGGAACTTTTAAGCGTGATGAAATGCAGGTTGGCTCTGTGCCGCTTTCTGTAACTGTAACAGCCGACGGAAAACCTGTAATTGGAAAATACAATGCAGTTAGAAATCCGGATGCAGATGCATATTTTGCTACTATTGACGGAGAAGTATATTCAAGCGGAAATGCTGTAGAACTTGCAAAAGGTCAGAAAAAGATTCTTGCGGCAAATGTGTTTACAGATGCAGCTTCTATTACTGCTTCTTATGAAATTACTGGTGACAAAGTTCCTGGAGGAGCAGAAAAACAGTCAGGTTCCGCAAATGTTATTAAGGGTGAAGGAAATCAGTTTATCGTTGAAATTCCGTTGGAAAATCTTCCTGCGCGACTTAATAAAGTAAAACTTTCTGTAAAAATTGGTTCTTATACAAAGGATATCACTGGAACATTTGGCGTTGTTCGTCCTCTTAATGCTAGCCTTACAGATGACCGCAGAACTATATTTACAATGCAGAATTCAGGCATTCCTTATGATTCAGAAGCTGCCGGCTATATTATGAAGCCGGGTGATGTATTCAATTTCTATGCAAATGTTCCGGAAATTGTTTCTGCAGAACTTTTGACTTCTTCATCTTCTCTGGAACTTAATTACAGCGGAAATAATGTTACTGTAAAAGCCTTAAAAGACGGTTCTTATGCCGGCGTTGGCGTGCGGGTAAAAGATATAAATGGCGTTACATATAATTCTCCAACAGTAAAATTCATTGTTGATTCAGGTCTTTCGGAAGTAAATATTTCTACACCGGAATTGCATCAGTGGGTAAAGCGCTCTATTACATTGAGTGGTACAGCAGCTAACCCTAACGGTTTGAAGAGTGGTGAATATTCTATCGATGGTGGAGAAAACTGGAAGCCTTTGACTTTGAATTTCACTAAATCGAATATTGGTGCTACTTTCTCAAGAACAATCGATATTTCTGAGCTTGAAGATGGACTTGTTCGTGCTGATGTTAGAATTACAGATATTACAGGAAATGTAACTTATGCAAGAACAGCTGCATTCAAAGATACAACACCTCCGGAAGTAAAGGTTGTTGTTCCTGATGATGAAGCGGTTGTAAATGGTGAAAACCTTGTTGTATTCAACATTAAGGATAATGGAAGCGTTGAAAAAACTAATTATGTTGCACCACCTGATTCTGGAGTTGCAAAACGACGAGTAGAACTTGAAAACGATAAAACATGGCTCCTTTCGGTAGTTGGTTCAAAAGAACGTCCGATTGACGATGCAATGTCATTTGAATTTATTGATGACGCCGGAAACACAGCTTCTGTTGAAGCATGGCGCTTTATTATCGATGCAAAATCGGATTTGCCGGTTTCTGAAATTCATTTACCGGTAGAAAATGAAGTAATTACACGCGATTTTACAATTTCAGGTGTTGTTTATGATGATGATGGAGAATCTACGATTTTCTATAAAATCGACAATGGCGAGTACATAAAACTCCCTGAAACAGGTACAAGTTTTGCAATTGATGTTCCGTTTGAAACAATGAAGGATAACGAACATACAATTTATGTGTACGCGGTTGATATCAATGGCGTAAAAGGTCCTGTAACCGAACGAAAAATCCGGGTTTCTACAGAAGAGCCAAAGGGTGCCGTTGAATTGCCGAAAATCGAAACTTCGAATAAGGGCGTAGTAAAAATCAGTGGTGTTGCAAGCGATAAAAATGGAATCGACAAGGTTCTTATTTCGCTTGATAACGGAAACAGCTATAACAATGCGGTTGGAACAGAACAGTGGTCATATTCATTTGATTCACGGGCAATTCCAAACGGAACTGGCGTTATATTTATCAAAGTATTCGATAAGTATGGAATCCAGGGACTTTATTCAAGTTTGATAAACATTGATAACGAATCTCCTGAAATGGTTTTGGATTATCCTTTGGATTATTCTGCAACAACCGGACCTTTGTTCTTCAGTGGTTATGCATTCGATAACGTAGATATTACAGACCTTTTCATTACGATTAGAAGTCTGGATGGAAAATCAATTCCTTCAAGCATGAAAAAGATTGAATTTCCGCTTGAAAGAATTATTGCAAAGAACATCGATATTTCTACTCTTGAAAATGGTTCTTACAATATTGAACTTACCGCTTTGGATAAGGCGATGAATGCAACTCATATCAGCCGCAATATTGAGCTTAATAAAAATAAGCCGCTTGCAACTGTAAATCTGCTTTATCCACTTAATGGTGAACATAAGCAGGGGCAGTTCAATATTTACGGTAATGCAGTTGCTGATAAGCCAATTGAAAAACTTTCGCTTTACATTGACGATAAATTTGTTGCCGAAACACAGCTTACTCCAAGTGATTACTTTGTATTCAATCTTTCGGCAGATGTTCTTGATACAGGTGTTCACACTTATCGTGTAGATGCAACTGTTGAAGGCGGAAAGGTAATCAGTTCAAGAAATCAGACTGTAGATTATAGTTCTGCAGGTCCTTGGGTTAAAATTGATAACTTTACTTACGGTGATTTTGCTATTGACCGCCCTTACATTATTGGTGCGGCTGGTTACGCGCTCGATGGCGATGAAACTGAAATCTCGAAGGTAAGCATTAAAAATGTTCCAAAAGATCAGCGGGATGAAGTTCTTCAGGCTAAAGGCTTGATTGCAAACAAGAAGGTTCAGAAGGTTGAAATCAGTTTTGATAACGGAAAATCATTCACCCTCGTTTCTAAGGGCGAGCGCTGGATGTACCGCATAGAAAATCAGGATTTGCAGGAAGGCTACCATTTTATGCTTGTTCGGGCTACAATGAGAAACGGCGAAACTGCAATTGAACGAACAATTATTCAGATTGATAACACTGCTCCAAAAATCAGGCTTATTACACCTGGTCAGGGTGGACGTTATAATCAGGAACTTGTGTTCAGTGGTTTGTCTAGCGATGATGTAGGCTTGAAAGATGTTAAGCTTGCACTTCGAAAAGGTGATAAGGCTTCTTATGCAGTTCCTTCATTTATCCAGGGATTGTATCTTGACTGGCATTTCTGGGGTGCTACACTGTTTGATATTGGTGTTGGTTTAACCTTCTTTGATGATGCCGTTAAGCTTCAGTTCCAGTGGGGACAGTTTACACAGGAACAGCGCGATATGTTCTCTAAGACAGATATGCGCTATGGTGGTGATAATGTAATGGGCGTTAAGATTCTTGCAAACGTAGCTCAGATTCCGTTCAGTTATTTCCTTGGACATGACTGGGAATGGTTGAGTTCTTCGGTTGCTATTGGTGCTCAGTTTACACGATTCAATGAGTCAGGTTCAGGTGACGCTCAGATTCTTTCTGCATTGCTTACACAGATTGAATTCCCTAAGGTTACCTTCCCTAAGATGAAGATGTTCAGTTCATTCAGTGCGTATACGGAATTCTCGTTGTGGTTCATCCCTACCGACGTTTCCGGCAGTGATGTAGATATTAAGAATCTTGTTCCTCAGATTTCTGAAGGTATCAGGGTAAGCGTATTCTAAGGCGGTTTTTATGCGTATTCGTAATAGAATTATTTCAGTTCTGTTTGCATTTTTCCTTGCAGTTGCAGGAGTTGTTCCGCTTTATGCGATTGACGCCTATGTAACTGTAATTTATCGACGCATTGATGTGGCGTTTGTAAATCGTTCTGATTCAGAGCTGAATGTTGTATTGAGTGAAAATAACCGGGATCGAAGCTATTACCTTATGGAAAATTACACGATGAAAAAGATTCGTCGTCTGATAATTGATTCGGATTACGAATTTGCCATGAAAGCCGATTTGGTTGTAATTGATAATAACCTTGATAACATCGAAGCTGTTGAACTTTATTCCATGATTGCGGCTTCGCTTGAAAAACAGCAGGAACAGGAACGGGCTGTTGCAGAGCAGAGAAAACTTGAGCTTGCTAAGTTCCAGGCGGAAAAAGATAAGCAAAAGGTTGCTCTTGAAAAAGATTACAAATCTGTTCAGACACCAACCGGTGATACAGTTTACGTAAAGAGCAAGGAAGAAAAATATACTTCAACCTGGTGGAAGCTTGCGTTTGGTATTTTTGACGGACACCTTATCAATGATGTAGGAAATTCTTTCAGTTCATTCCGATATGGAATTTCTGCTGATATGAATTATGAATATACTTTCGACAAAATTATGGTTGGTATCGATCTTGAAGGACAGGCTGTAATTTTGCCGTTCTCCGGAAATGACGGAACTACAATCGGCGATTTTTCTGCTGTTCCAAAGTTTGCTCTTGCGGGGCTTTCTAAAAAGGTTCAGCTTAGAACAGGTTTTGCTGGTGTAATCCGTTCAACTGGTAAAGAAGCAAGTGTTTCGTATGTGGATCAGTTGATTCAGGACCAGACTGGTATTCCTGCGAAGAAGACCGGCGGTTCGAATCTACAGGATAATTTCTTCTCACCGCTGGTGGGAATTGGGCTTGGTCACATTGATATTGGACCACTTACGATTAGTGCAAATGCGGACTGGTTATTCGGAAGCTTTGCATACAGCGATGTAAATTTTGCAATGAAGTCAGCTTTGAATATGGCTCTTCCTATTGCAGAATCAGAAAAGTTTAAGGTTTCATTTAATTTAGGTGCTAAAGACACTCTGTTCGCACGCGATACAGGGCTTGAAAATAGATTAGGATTAATTATTGGAATTGGAGCTGAAAATGTTATTAGATAGAAAGATGAAACAGATTTTTGCATTATTTATGGGACTTCTTGTGCTTTCTGTTACAGTGTATGCACAGACAAGTCAGGACGCATTGATTCAGCGTTATCTGGAAAAAGCAAATGCTGAATTTGACGATGGAAATATCGAAGGTGCATACAAAAATATAAATGCAACTTTGAACTTTTGTGTTACAAACGGCGGTGTAATTCCTGCGAATGTACTTGTTATTTCTCGAAGCATTTATTTGCAGCGCTTGAACCAGATTCAGCGAAAATACAATGAAAATGCTTACATTGATATTAAGACAAACCTTGAAGAAAAATTCCCGGCTGTAAACAACACAGAATTGGGCAAGAAATTGAAGCAGATTGCAGCTGATGTAATTGCTTCAGAAAAGGCAGCCGATAAAAAACAGCAGAAGGATTTCTTGGATAGCATCAAAGATTCAACAAGCTCAACTAACGATGCAATTGCGGAACTTGGAAACAAGATGGTTGATCAGGGTGAACAGACAAAAGAAATGATGCGACAGAGCCTTGAACAGCAGAAGCAGACAACTGACTTGATTCGCGAAGATTCTAAGAAAACGCAGAAAAGTATTACAATGATTTTCGTAATTGTAGTAATTATAGTTGTTGTAATCTTGCTTGTTGTTGGACTTATCCTTTTGATTATGCATTTCAGCGTAAAGCAGTCGCAGATTCAGCAGGCTCAGTATGCAGAAGCATTCAAGCTCCTTGCAAAGAACCAGAGTCAGACAAACCAGCTTATGATTGGTGGAATTGCAGGTCTTTACGGTGCTGACGGCCTTAAGCTTGCGGGAAGTTCAACCTGGAGTCAGGAAGCTTTGCCGGAGCCGGAAGATTCAGAAGAAGAAAAGGAATCTTTGCGTGAACTTGCAGTAAAATGTGAAGAGCTTGGTACAAAAATCGATCAGGTAACAGGTCGAAAGAATAATTCTAAGAACGTTTCTGAATTGGTTTATAAACTGGCAACCCGCCTTGGAGTTCCACAGCACGATGCAATGGTTTATTTCTGTGCATCAATGGTTTACGACGCGGGTTTCCTTTCGGTAGACGAAGAATTGCTTAGAGCAGAAACATTGACAGACGAACAGCGCAAGGAACTTGCAAAGCACATAGACTTGGCCGAAGATCACCTTCAGTTTGTTCCAAAAAAATACTGGGATGTATTTATCGGCGCCGCAAATTATCACCACGAAAATGTTGACGGTTCTGGATATTGCGGCAAAAAAGGTGATGATATTCCAAAAATTGCCAAAATCATCCGAGTTGCAGACAGTTACAACGCCCTTTCCAGCAAACGAACCTTCCGCGGCGGCTTAGACAAAGACACCGCCGTAGAAATGCTGGAAAAAGACACCAATCTCTATGACACAGATGTATTGGAAGC